>NZ_JBVJCD010000062.1:0-32815 GCF_055588985.1 Streptomyces sp. NPDC041970 | reverse complement strand
TCACCTTGGGGCCCCGTCTCACCGACGAGATCAACACCCGCAAGGGCTGACCCACACACAGACCCACCCCGCCGCGGGCCGCACGGTGCACCCCACCGCGCGCCCCGCAGCCACACCCGGACGCCATTGACGCCGGTCCGGTCGACTTATAACTTCGCTATACGGATTGTTGATTCCGGGAAGCGGAAGAGTCGACGTGGAGGGTGCGGTCATGGGGCAGCAGGAGAAGGTGGCGACGAGCCTCGCCGGCGCGGTCGGCGAGGAGATCAGCGCCTCCCTCGGGGCGGTCGACGCGGAACTCGCCCGCCGCTATCCGGGGGACCCCGGCACCCGCCAGCCCGTGCACACCGTCTACGTCCCCGGTGACGCCTTCGAGGCCGGCACCCCGCGCTCCTGGGGCGACCGGGCACTGGCGGCCCTGGACGAACACGCCCCCGACGCCGCCGCGTTCGCCGCCGTCCTCGGCCTCCCCGAGGAGCTGGCCGGGCCGGTCCACGACCGCGTGCGCGCCAAGCTGGAGCGCGAGCCCGTCGAGGACCTGCGCATCGACTTCGAGGACGGCTTCGGCCTCCGTCCGGACGCCGAGGAGGACGAGCTGGCGGCCCGCGCCGCCCGCCTGGTCTCCGAGGCGTACGCGAACGGCCAGGCCGCCCCGTACACGGGCATCCGGATGAAGTGCATGGAGGCCGGCGTCCGCGACCGGGCCATCCGCACCACGGACGTCTTCCTCACCGGGCTGATGGCCGCCGGAGGGCTGCCCGACGGGCTCGTGCTGACGCTGCCGAAGGTGACGTACCCGGAGCAGGTGGCCGCCTTCGTCCGGTTGCTGGAGGCCTTCGAGGAGGCCCACGGCCTCGACGCCGGACGGATCGGCTTCGAGATCCAGATCGAGACCAGCCAGTCCATCCTCGCCGCCGACGGGACCGCCGCCGTCGCCCGCATGATCGACGCCGCGCGGGGCCGCGCGACCGGGCTGCACTACGGCACCTTCGACTACAGCGCCTGCGTCGGGGTCAGCGCCGCCCACCAGGCGAGCGACCACCCGGCCGCCGACCACGCCAAGGCCGTCATGCAGGTCGCCGCGGCGGGCACCGGCGTACGCGTCAGCGACGGCTCCACCAACGTCCTGCCCGTCGGCCCCACCGCGCAGGTCCACGAGGCATGGCGGCTCCACTACGGCCTCACCCGCCGCGCCCTGGCCCGCGCCTACTACCAGGGCTGGGACATGCACCCCGGCCATCTGCCGACGCGCTACGCGGCCGTCTACGCCTTCTACCGCGAGGGCCTGGAGCCGGCCGCCGCCCGGCTCGCCGCGTACGTCGCGAAGGCGGGCGGCGACGTCATGGACGAGCCCGCCACCGCCAAGGCCCTCAGCGGCTATCTGCTGCGCGGCCTCGACTGCGGCGCCCTGGACACCGCGGAGGTCGCCCGGCTGACCGGCCTGACCCGCGCGGACCTGGACGCCTTCGCCTCGCCGCGCCGGGGCGGCCTGACCGTCACCGTCCCGTAGGGGCGCCCGGCGCGGCCCGCGCGGCTCAGGCGGGCGGCAGCTCGCCCGAGCCGCGCGGGATGAGCGTCGTGGGCAGCTCCACCCGCGCCGGGGGGTGGTCGGCGCCGTCCAGGCGGCGGAAGAGGTGCTCGGCCGCGGTCCGGCCGACCGCGGCCGCGTCCTGCGCGATCACCGTGATGCCGAGCAGGTCGGCCAGCTCGATGTCGTCGAACCCCACCAGCGCCACCGGCCGCTCCCGTTCCGCGATCACCCGGACCGCCGTCACCGTCACCCGGTTGTTCCCCGCGAAGAGCGCGGTGACCGGCTCGGGCCCGCCGAGCATCGCCTCGGCGGCCCTCCGCACCCGGACCGGATCGGTGGAGCCGAGGGAGACCCAGCCGTCCTCGACGGTGATGCCCGCGTCCGCCATGGCGGCGTGATAGCCGCGCAGGCGCTCGGTGGCGGTGTGGATGCGGGGCTGGTCGCCGACGAACCCGATCCTGCGGTGGCCGTGCGCGATGAGGTGGGCCACGCCCTTCCGGGCGCCGCCGAAGCTGTCGGAGAGCACCGTGTCGGCGTCCACGCGGCCCGCCGGGCGGTCCACGAAGACCGCGGCGACGCCCGCCTTGATCTCCGGTTCCAGGTAGCGGTGGTCGTCGCCCGCCGGGATCACTATGAGCCCGTCCACCCGGCGCGCGCACAGGGCCAGCGCCAACTCCTGCTCGCGCTCCGGGTCCTCGGCGCTGGAGCCGTTGATCAGCAGCGCTCCGTGCGCACGGGCGACCTCCTCCACCGCACGGCTCAGCGGGCCGTAGAACGGGTCCGCCAGATCCTCCAGGACCAGCCCGATCGACGCCGTACGCCCCTTGCGCAGCACACGGGCGCTGTCGTTGCGGCGGAAGCCCAGCGCGTCGATCGCCTCCCGCACGCGGCGCTCGGTGTCCGGGGTGACGCCGGGCTCGCTGTTCACCACCCGCGAGACCGTCTTGAGGCCGACTCCGGCACGGGCCGCCACGTCCTTCATGGTCGGCCGGTTGCCGTAGCGGGTCTCGGAATGACGGGCGGTCCGGTCCACGTGCGCTGTCCTGTCGTCGGATTGCGGTCGGGCTGCGGGAGCCTCCGGCCGCGACCGCGCGGGGAGCGGGGGCCGAGCGGAGTCCGCAGCGTCGAGCATAGGCCCTGGACAACGTTGTCAACGGGAGGGAGACTGTGCGGACTGCGGACGGAACCCGCAGGTTGCGCCCCCGCACCGATTCCGGAGAGCCCACACCGATGCATACCGACCTCGTCGCCGCGCTCGACATCGGCGGCACCAAGATCGCCGGAGCGCTGGTGGACGGCGGCGGCTCGCTCCTCGTACGGGCCCGGCGGCCGACGCCCGCGCGGGAAGGGGCCGAGCGCGTGATGGACGCGGTGGACGAGGTCCTGGGCGAGCTGATGGCCTCGCCGCTGTGGGGCCGGGCGCGCGCCGCGGGCATCGGGAGCGCCGGTCCGGTCGACGCGGCCGCCGGCGCGGTCAGCCCCGTCAACGTCCCCGGCTGGCGGGACTTCCCCCTGGTGGAGCGGGTGCGCAAGACGACGGGCGGGCTGCCGGTGGTGCTGGTCGGCGACGGGGTCGCGATGACGGCTGCCGAGCACTGGCTCGGCGCGGCCCGCGGCCACGACAACGCCCTGTGCCTGGTGGTGTCGACCGGTGTGGGCGGCGGGCTGGTCCTCGGCGGAGCCCTGCACCCCGGCCCCTCCGGCAACGCCGGGCACATCGGCCACATCAGCGTCGACCTGGACGGCGACCCGTGCCCCTGCGGTGCGCGCGGGTGCGTCGAGGGCATCGCCAGCGGCCCCAACATCGCCCGCCGCGCCCTGGAGGGCGGCTGGCGGCCCGGACCGGACGGCGACGCGACGGCCGCCGCGGTGGCGCTCGCCGCCCGCGCGGGCGACCCGGTGGCCGCCGCCTCCTACGACCGCGCGGCGCGGGCGCTGGCGGCGGGGATCGCCGCGACGGCCACCCTGGTGGACCTCGACATCGCGGTGATCGGCGGGGGAGTGGCCGGGGCCGGGGACGTCCTCCTCGCCCCGCTGCGCCGCCACCTGCGCGACTACGCCACCCTCTCGTACGTGCGCCGGCTGACCGTGGCGCCCGCCGTGATGGGCGCGGACGCGGGCCTGGTCGGGGCGGCGGCCGCGGCGATCGCGCTGCGCTGAGCGACGGGCCCCGAGGGTCCGCGCGGCGCTGCCGGCGGGGCATCCGGGCAAGCCGGTCGCCCCGGCGGGGTTTCCGCGGCAGGGTGTTGCGGGCAAGCCACAGGGGGCTACGGAAGAGGGGGACCCGTGATCGTCTGGATCAACGGTGCGTTCAGTGCGGGCAAGACCAGTACCGCGGGCGAACTGATCGATCTGATCCCGAACAGCACGCTGTACGACCCGGAGGCCACCGGCGCGGGGCTGCGCGGCCTGCTGCCCCAGAAGAGGCTCGCCGAGGTCGGCGACTACCAGGACCTGCCGATCTGGCGGCGGCTCGTGGTGGACACGGCGGCGGCGCTGCTCGCGGAGATGCCCGGCGTGCTCGTCGTGCCGATGACCCTGCTGCGGCAGGAGTACCGCGACGAGATCTTCGGTGGGCTCGCCTCCCGGCGCATCCCCGTCCGGCATGTGCTGCTCTCACCTGACGAAACGATCCTGCGCGCCCGGATCGCGGGCCGGGTGGAATGCCCCGGCGACGAGGAGGGGAGCGAGCGGGTCCGGCGATGGGCGTACGAGCACATCGGCCCCTACCGCGACGCCCTTGCCTGGCTCGCCGAGGACGCCCACGTCGTCGACAACAGCGCCCTCACCCCCCGTCAGACCGCCCAGCGGATCGCCGACGCCGTGCGCGACGGGAGCGCCGCCCCGTGCGCGATCGTCCAGAGCCCCGAGCCGACCGCCGAGACCGTCGCGGCCGGGGTCCTGCTCTTCGACGAGCAGGACCGGGTCCTGCTCGTGGACCCCACGTACAAGCCGGGGTGGGAGTTCCCCGGCGGGGTCGTCGAGACGGGCGAGGCCCCCGCGCAGGCCGGTGTCCGCGAGGTCGCCGAGGAGATAGGCCTCCGCCTCGACCGGACCCCCGCCCTGCTGCTGGTCGACTGGGAGCCGCCCCGCCCGCCCGGCTACGGCGGGTTGCGCTTCCTGTTCGACGGCGGCCGGCTGCGCGCCGAGGACGCCGAGCGGCTGCTGCTGCCCGGCTCCGAGCTGCGCGGCTGGCGCTTCGCCACCGAGGAGGAGGCCGCGACGATGCTCCCGCCGAACCGCTACGAGCGGCTGCGCTGGGCCCTGCGGGCGCGCGAGCGGTCCACGGTGCTCAACCTGGAGGCCGGGGTCCCGGTGGGCTGAGCGGCGCCCCGCCGGGCGCTCACGCCGCGTCCGCCGCCATCACCGCGGCGGCGCCCGCGTCGATCGGGGTGAGGACCCTCCCGTCGCCCCAGGGGTGGGCCTGGCAGATCCGGAAGCGGAACGGGTGCGACCGTGGGAGCAGCCGGCCGGGTTCCCTGGCGCGAGCGGAGGCGTACGCCCGCGGCACGGGACTGCACGGCGGGCGACCCCGTCCAAGGCGTAGCGCGCGCCGCGCACGGGCGCGCGCCCGTGCGGCATGGAACGCGCGCCGCGCATGACCACGACGTGCGCCCCGCGCGGGCATGGAACGCGCCGCGCATGACCACGACGTGCGCCCCGCGCGGGCATGGAACGCGCCGCGCATGACCACGACGTGCGCCCCGCGCGGGCATGGAACGCGCGCCGCCCACGACCACGACGCGCGCCCCGCACGGGGTCAGCCCTTCTTCGACTCCGCGTAGTTGCGCAGGAACAGCGCCTCGGCCACCGACATCCGCTCCAGTTCCTCCGGCGACACGCTCTCGTTCACCGCGTGGATCTGCGCCTCCGGCTCGCTCAGCCCGATCAGCAGGATCTCGGCCTTCGGGTACAGCTCGGCCAGGGTGTTGCAGAGGGGGATCGAGCCGCCCATCCCGGAGGACTGCATCTCCTGGCCCGGATAGGCCTCGCGCATCGCGTCCGCCATCGCCGTGTACGCCGGGCTCGTCAGGTCGGCGCGGAACGGCTGGCCCTGGCCCACCTGTTCCACCTGGACCCGCGCACCCCAGGGGGCGTGCGCCTCCAGGTGCGCGGTGAGCAGCCGCGTCGCCTCGGCGGCGTCGTGGCCGGGCGGCACCCGCAGGCTGATCTGCGCCCGCGCGCTCGCCTGCACCGACGGCGTCGCGCCGACCACCGGCGGGCAGTCGATGCCGATGACGGTGACGGCGGGCCGCGCCCAGATCCGGTCCGCGACCGTGCCCGAGCCGATCAGTTCCACGCCGTCCAGCACCTTGGCGTCCTGCCGGAACTCCGCCTCCGGGTACTGGAGTCCGTCCCACTCGGCGTCGCCGGTCAGGCCGTCGACCGTGGTCGTCCCGTCCTCGGCGCGCAGCGAGGCCAGCAACTGGATCATCGCGGCGAGGGCGTCGGGGGCGGCGCCGCCGAACTGGCCGGAGTGCAGGTTCCCCTCCAGGGTGTCCAGCCGCACGCGCAGCATCGTCATCCCGCGCAGGGTCGCCGTGACCGTCGGCAGCCCGACCCGGAAGTTCCCCGTGTCCCCGATGACGATCGTGTCGGCCGCCAGCAGGTCGGGGTGCGCCTCCGCGTACCGCTCCAGGCCGCCGGTGCCCTGCTCCTCGGAGCCCTCGGCGATCACCTTCACCGACACCGGGACGCCCCCGTTCGCCTTGAGGGCGCGCAGGGCGAGCAGGTGCATGATGAAGCCGCCCTTGCAGTCGGCCGCGCCCCGGCCGTACCAGCGGCCGTCGCGCTCGGTGAGCTCGAACGGCGGGGAGAGCCACGCCGACTCGTCCAGCGGCGGCTGCACGTCGTAGTGCGCGTAGAGGAGGACGGTCGGCGCGCCGGCCGGGCCGGGCAGGAGCCCGTAGACGGACTGGGTCCCGTCGGGGGTGTCGAGCAGGGCGACGTCCGTGAAGCCCTCGGCGCGCAGCGCGTCGGCGACCCAGCCGGCCGCCGCCTCGCACTCGCTCTTCGGGAACACCGCGGGATCCGCCACCGACTGGAACGCGACCAGCTCGGCCAGCTCCGCCCGCGCGCGGGGCATCAGCGAGGCGATGGTCTCGGGAATCGGACGGGCGGTCATGGGCACGCTCCTCGCGGGTGCGACGTTGGGAACAGGGCACGGTGTGTACGCGACCGTGCGCGGCGCCGCCGAGGCGACGCGTGTACGACGGAAACAGGGTCGATCCTCCCACAGGGGTGCTTGGCCGGAACGCGCCGTAGGATGCCGTGAGCAGCTTGGGGCCACAGTCGGATCGGGAGCAGAAGCACATCGTGAGCAGCGAGAACGCAGACGCCGGACGTGAGCCGGAAGAGTCGTCCGTCTGGGACGTCGTCGTGGTCGGCGCCGGGCCGGCCGGGGCATCGGCGGCGTACGCGGCAGCCGTGGCGGGCCGGAGAGTCCTGCTGCTGGAGAAGGCGGAGCTGCCCCGCTACAAGACCTGCGGCGGGGGGATCATCGGCTTCTCGCGCGACGCGCTGCCGCCGGGGTTCGAACTCCCCCTGAAGGACCGCATCCACGCGGTCACGTTCTCGCTCAACGGCAAGCTGTCCCGCACCCGCCGCTCCCGCCGGATGCTCTTCGGCCTCATCAACCGTCCGGAGTTCGACGCCGGGCTGGTGGAGGAGGCGCAGAAGGCCGGGGCCGAACTGCGCACCGGCGCCTCGGTGGTGAGGGTGGAGCAGCACGGACCCGCCGTGCCCGACCGGCGTACGGTCGCGGTGGTGCTGGCCGGCGGCGAGACGGTCCTCGCGCGGGCGGTCGTCGGCGCGGACGGCAGCGCCGGCCGCATAGGGGCGCACGTCGGGGTGAAGCTCGACCAGGTGGACCTCGGCCTGGAGGCGGAGATCCCCGTTCCGGCCACCGTGGCGGAGGACTGGGCGGGCCGGGTCCTCATCGACTGGGGGCCGCTGCCGGGGAGTTACGGCTGGGTCTTCCCCAAGGGCGACACCCTGACGGTGGGCGTGATCTCGGCGCGCGGCGACGGTGCGGGCACCAAGCGGTATCTGGAGGACTTCATCGCCCGGCTCGGCCTCGCCGGGTTCGAGCCGGCCGTCTCCTCCGGGCACCTCACCCGCTGCCGCAGCGACGATTCGCCGCTCTCGCGCGGCCGGGTCGTGGTCTGCGGGGACGCGGCGGGGCTGCTGGAGCCGTGGACCCGCGAGGGCATCTCCTTCGCCCTGCGCTCGGGCCGGCTGGCGGGGGAGTGGGCGGTCAGGATCGCCGAGTCGCACGACGCGGTGGACGCCCGCCGCCAGGCCCTGAACTACGCCTTCGCCATCAAGGCGGGGCTGGGCGTGGAGATGGGGGTCGGCCGCCGGATGCTCAAGCTGTTCGAGCGCCGACCGGGCCTGCTGCACGCGGTGCTGACCGGCTTCCGCCCGGCCTGGAAGGCGTTCGCCGGGATCACGCGGGGCACGACGTCGCTGGCGGAGCTGGTGCGTACGCATCCGCTGGCGCAGCGGGCGATGTCGGCGATGGACCGCTGAGGACGGGCGGGCCGCCCGCCCCCGGCGGCCCGCCGCGTCAGGCGCCCCGCGGGTGCGCCGACCCGGCCGAGCCGCTGCGGCGCACCAGTCGGACGAACCAGCCCAGGGCCAGCGACTGGACGAGGACCGACACCACCAGCGCGAGCACGAGGAACCACGTCGGGCCGCCCGCCTCGGCCCCCGTCAGCGAGCCGCCGAAGAGGAACAGGAAGATGGTCGGGGCCGCCAGCAGGAGCAGCCAGACGCCGGAGAACGAGGCGTCCTCGTGGGTCACGAACAGGAGATCCACCGTGACGAAGGCCGTCGCCGCGAGCACCAGCCCGAGGTAGACCAGGGACGCGGGGTTCCGGAACGTCAGCCGGACCAGTGTGTCCAGGTGCGGGTGGAGGGTCGGCCGGCGCTGCATGTCTGCTCCCTTGATCGGTCGAGGTCTCCATCGTGCGCCCCGAGGGCCGCCCCCGCCTGAGTACGCCTACTCAATCGATCATGTGTGCCTACGACGGGTGTGCGCATCCGGTCGTGCTGGAGGGGAGCCCTCTGTTGCGGCCCACTTGCTCCGCCAGGTATCTTGCTTCGCATGGAACCAGGTGATGCGGCCAGACAGGCCCGAGCGGCCGCCCAGTTGCGCAAGGGCGTGCTGGAGTACTGCGTCCTCGCGCTGATGCGGGACCGCCCCCGTTACGGGGTGGAACTCCTCCACGCCCTGGAGGAGTCCGGCGCCCTCGCCACCAGCCAGGGCACGGTCTACCCGCTGCTCTCCCGGCTGCGGCGCGACGACCTGGTGACCACCTCGTGGCAGGAGTCCGCCTCCGGCCCTCCCCGCCGCTACTACGCGCTCACCGACGGCGGCCGCGCCGCGCTCGACGAGTTCACCCGCGTCTGGCCCGGCTTCCGCGACGCCGTCGACGCCTTTCTGACCGCCCCCCACGCCTCCACCGGAGACCTCGCATGAAGACCTCTGCCGACCCCGTACGCGACTACCTCTCCGCCGTCGAGCGCGAGGCCTCCGCGCTCCCCGCGGACCGCCGCCAGGAACTCCTCGCCGACCTGGCCGAGCACGTCGAGGTGACCCGCGCCGAGCGCCCCGGCGCCGCGATCGGCGAGATCCTCGGCGAGCTGGGGGACCCCCGTACGATCGCGGCGACGGCACTGGCCGAAGCGGGGAACGCGCCCTCGGGGGCCCCCGCCTGGGGCGCTGCCGCCGCCCCCGCGCGGCGCGGCAAGGTCAACCCCCTCGTCCCGCTGCTGCTGCTCGCCTTCTCGCTGCCCGTCATCATGATCATCCCCGCCCAGCCCGGCCCGCTGATCGGCGTCCTGGCCCGCGTCGTCGGCGTGGTGCTCCTGTGCACCTCGGCGCACTGGACCGGAGCCCAGAAGGCCGTCGGCGCCATGCTCGCCGCCGTTCTGCCCACCGCCGTCATCACCGCGACGAACCTCTCCAGCGGCGGCCCGGCGGCCGGCGTCGAAGCCCTCCTCGCCAACCTGGCGGCGCTCGCCGTGATCGCCGGCACGGCCGTCTGGCTCTGGCGGGTCCGCCGCGTCTGAGCCGCGCTCCGCGCCCGTCCCGTCGGAAGCGCCCCCGCCGCACGGGGGCGCTTCCGACGCGCACCCGCCCGGCCGGGCGTCCGGGGGCCGGTGCGCGTCCCTCGGCGTCGGGAGCCCGACCGGATCATGGGAGACTCGCCCCCATGAACGGCAAGGCGACCACCACCCGGACGAAGCTGGAGAGGGGCCGCAGCGCGCTCGGACCCGCACTGGAGCTGGTCCACACCGGGCGCGCCCCCACGCGGGCCGTCCTCACCTCCGCACTCGGCGTCACCCGCGCCACCGCCGGAGCGGTCGCCGCGGAGCTGGAAGCGCTCGGACTGATCCGGGTCGACTCCAGCCCCCGGTCCGCGGCCGGCTCCCAGGGCCGTCCCTCGCACCGGCTGGCCGTCCTGGAGACCGGACCCGTCGTCCTCGCCGCCCAGGTGCACGCCGACGGCTTCCGGGCCGCGCTCGTCGGGCTCGGCGGCCGCATCGTCGCCACCTCTCCGGGGTGCGTCGCGGTGATGGCGGACCCCGCCCAGGTCCTCGGGGAGGTGGTGGACGCCGGAGCGCGGCTGCTGCGCGCGAGCGGGCTGCGCTGCGTCGGCGCCGGGCTCGCCGTGCCGTCGGCGGTCGCCGAGCCCGAGGGGACCGCGCTCAACCCGCTCCACATCGCCTGGCCCGCGGGCTCCCCGGTCCGGGAGATCTTCGCCGCCCGCGTACGCGAAGCGGGCATCACCGGGCCCGCGTTCACCGGCAACGACGTCAACCTCACCGCGCTGGCCGAACACCGCCACGGCGCGGGGCGCGGCGCCCAGCACCTGCTCTGCGTCGCCACCGGGCACCGGGGCGTCGGCGGGGCGCTCGTGCTCGACGGCCGCCTCCACACCGGGAGTTCGGGCCTCGCCCTGGAGGTGGGCCACCTCACCGTCGCCCCCGAGGGGCGCCCCTGCCACTGCGGCGGACGCGGCTGCCTCGACGTGGAGACCGACCCGCTCGCCTTCCTCACCACCGCGCGGCGCGAACCGGGCCCGGAGGAGTCGCTGCTGAAGCAGGCCGGAGACCTGCTGCGCACGGAGTACGCGGACGCCGCCGTGCGCCGCGCCGCCGACGCACTGATCGACCGCCTGGGACTCGGCCTCGCCGGGCTGGTGAACATCCTCAACCCCGACCGCATCGTCCTCGGCGGACTCCACCGCGACCTGCTGGAGGCCGACCCGGAGCGGCTGCGCGCCGTCGTCGCCGACCGCAGCCTGTGGGGCCGCAGCGGCAGTGTCCCGATCCTGCCGTGCACCCTCGCGCACAACAGCCTGGTGGGAGCGGCCGAACTGGCCTGGCAGCCGGTCCTCGACGACCCCCTCGCCGCCCTGGTCTGAGGGCGGCGGGCCTCAGCCGACGACGGCGGACCGGGCGGGCAGGGCGGCGACGTCGTCACGGGCCACGGCCACCGAGCCGAACGGCCCGTCCGTCGTCGACCCGTAGACCGCGAGCGGCGGCAGCGTCGAGGAGCGGGCGGCGGCCGGCAGGGTGAACCAGACGGTCTTCCCCTCCGAGCCCACCGGACGCACGCCCCAGCTCTCGCTGACCGCGGCGATCAGGGCCAGGCCCCGGCCCGACGTGGCGAACGAGTCCGCCACGTTCACGCTGGGCAGGCGCGGATCGTGGTCGCGGACGGAGACCGTCAGCCGGTCGAGCAGCAGCTCGATGTCGACGGTGCATGACTTGTCCGGCTGCGCGTGCCGGTGCACATTGGTGAGAAGCTCGGTGACGCCCAGGGCCGCCTGGTCGATCAGGGGATCGAGATGCCAGTAGCGCAGTTGCGCCGAGATGATTCTGCGGACCTGACCGATCCGCGACGGCAGGGCCTGGAGCTCCACCGTGCAGTGCCTGCTTGGCTCGCTGATCACGGCTGCGACTCCCCGAAATAGGTCCGGAAGAAGAGAAGTGAACGGAGCCGGCGGACGACAGACGGCCGAATCCGCTCTGCTCTTGTCGTGACTGCTCGTGTCGCACGACCCGGTCCGGGGAGCGGATCGCCCCGTCACCGAGGGTGCACCCGCGGTGACGTGGATACAGCGTCGCCCAGGGGATACGGCTCCGCAACTCGCGGCGGAGCCGTTCGGCACAGGCCGGGCCGCCGCCGCCGCCGGATGTTCCGCGCCGGGCGGCCGGTCAGCTCCGGCGGGTCCGCGCGCTGCGCAGCGCCTCCAGGAAGCGGCGTACCGGAGCGGCCCCGTCGCGTCTGCGGTCGCGCTGCCCCATCGTCAACCGGTAACGCACCCCGTTCACCCGCGCGATGGCGGAGTCCGCCGCCGCGAACCATCCCGTGCCCGCGCTGACCGTGCCCACGGGGGCGCTGTCGATCTCCTGCCCGCCGCTCGTGAGGAGGGACAGCCGCCCGTCCTTCACGACCACCTGGCCGGCGCGCGTCAACGACCGCGTGAACCGCTCGATCCTGACCCCCGACACACTGAACTCGACGTCCGCCATCGCGGCCCCTCCCCCCTCCGCCACTGCTCCTGCTGTGCAGTGTGCACCGGCTCGGGCCCCACCGCCAGAGCGCACGGACGTGCGGCGCACGGATGCCCGTACCGCCCCTCGCCCCCTCCCGCGCGGCACGGGCCAAAGGCAGCCCTATGGGCCGTCAAAGGAACTGTTTGCGCAGGTGGGCGGGGTATGGTACGGCGCGGAGACACCGGGGACACGACAACGGGAGCACGCCGATGGACACCAGTGGGCACGGGCGCGGGGCCGAGGCGACCGTGGACGTCGATCGCAGTGACCCGGCCTACCGGGCCTGGCTCAAGGAGGCCGTCCGCAAGGTGCAGGCCGACGCGAACCGTTCGGCCGACACCCATCTGCTGCGCTTCCCGCTGCCCGAGGAATGGGGCATCGACCTCTACCTCAAGGACGAGTCGACGCACCCCACCGGCAGCCTGAAGCACCGCCTCGCCCGGTCCCTCTTCCTCTACGGGCTCTGCAACGGGTGGGTGCGGCCCGGAAAGCCGGTCATCGAGGCGTCCAGCGGCTCGACCGCCGTGTCGGAGGCGTACTTCGCCAAGCTGATCGGCGTCCCGTTCATCGCCGTCATGCCGCGCACCACCAGCCAGGAGAAGTGCCGGCTCATCGAGTTCCACGGCGGGCGGTGCCACTTCGTCGACGACTCCCGCACGCTGTACGAGCAGGCCGCCGCCCTCGCCGCCGAGACCGGCGGGCACTACATGGACCAGTTCACCTACGCGGAGCGCGCCACCGACTGGCGCGGCAACAACAACATCGCGGAGTCGATCTACCAGCAGCTCCGGCTGGAGCGCTACCCGGAGCCCACCTGGATCGTCGCCACCGCCGGGACCGGCGGCACCTCGGCGACCATCGCCCGCTACGTCCACTACCTCCAGCACGACACCCGGATCTGCGTGCCCGACCCGGAGAACTCCTGCTTCTTCGACGGCTGGACCCGCCACGACGCGCACGCCACCAGCGACCGCGGCTCCCGCATCGAGGGCATCGGCCGCCCCCGCATGGAGCCCAGCTTCGTGCCCGGCGCCATCGACCGCATGATGAAGGTCCCCGACGCGGCCAGCGTCGCCGCCGTGCGCGCCCTGGAGCGCGTCATCGGCCGCAAGGCGGGCGGCTCGACGGGGACCGGGCTGTGGAGCGCGTTCAAGCTGGTCGCCGAGATGGTCGAGCGGGGCGAGCGGGGCAGCGTCGTCACGCTGCTGTGCGATCCGGGCGACCGCTACCTGGACAAGTACTACTCCGACTCCTGGTTGGAGGAGCAGGGCCTGGACATCGCCCCGTACACGGCGGCCGTCGAGGACTTCCTCGCCACCGGCGCCTGGCCCTGCTGACGCCGGGGCCCGGCGGGCGAGGCGCCGTCAGCCGGCCGGCGGGCGGCGCCTCTCCTCGGTCGCGGCGGCCCGCGTGATGTTCCGCGCCATCCCGCCGAAGACGACCGAGTGGAAGGGCCACACGCACCACCAGTACGCGTGGCCGAGCAGCCCGTGCGGGTGGAACAGGGCGCGCTGCCGGTAGACCGTCCGGCCGCGCTCGTCCGCGTGCACCGACAGGTCCAGCCAGGCCAGGCCCGGCAGCCGCATCTCCGCGCGCAGCCGCAGCAGTTCGCCCGGCACGATCTCCTCCACCCGCCAGAAGTCCAGCGAGTCGCCCACCCGCAGCCGCTGGGCGTCCCGCCGCCCGCGCCGCAGCCCCACCCCGCCCACGAGCCGGTCGAGCCAGCCGCGCACCGCCCAGGCGAGCGGGAAGGAGTACCAGCCGTTCTCCCCGCCGATGCCCTCGATCACCCGCCACAGCGCCCGCGGCGCCACCGGCACCACCGCCTCCCGCTCGTCGCGGTAGAGGCTGCCGCCCGACCAGTCCGGGTCCGTGGGCAGCGGGTCGCTGGGCGCCCCCGGCACCGAGGCGCTGGACCAGCGGGTGTCGACCCGCGCCTCCCTGATCCGCTGGAGGGCCAGCCGCAGCGCCCGGTCGAAGCCGATGGGGCCCTCCGGCGGATCGGGGACGTACCGCTTGATGTCCTGCTCCCGGCAGACCACCTCGTGGCGCAGCGACTCCGCCAGCGGCCGGACGATGGACCGGGGCACCGGGGTGACCAGCCCGACCCAGTGGCTGGAGAGCGCCGGGGTGAGCACCGGCACGGGCAGGATCAGCCGCCTGGGCAACCCGGCCACCCGCGCGTAGCGCTGCATCATGTCCCGGTACGTCATGACGTCCGGGCCGCCGATGTCGAAGGTCCGGTTCACCTCGGACGGCAGGGTCGCGCTCCCCACCAGATACCGGATCACATCCCGTACGGCCACCGGCTGGATACGGGTCCGCACCCAGCTCGGGGTGATCATCAGCGGCAGCCGCTCCGTCAGGTAGCGCAGCATCTCGAACGACGCGGACCCCGAGCCGATGACGACCGCCGCGCGCAGCACCGCCGTCGGCACGCCCGAGTCGAGCAGGATGCGGCCCACCTCCGCCCGCGAGCGCAGATGCGGCGACAGCCTCTCCTCCGGCACCCCGACCGGGGTCAGCCCGCCCAGGTAGACGATCCGGCGCACCCCGGCGGCGCGCGCCCGCTCGCCGAAGACGCGGGCGGCCCGGCGGTCCGTCTCCTCGAAGTCCGCGCCGCTGCCCAGGGCGTGCACCAGGTAGTACGCCACGTCGACGTCCCGCATCGCCGCCGCCAGCGACCCGGCGTCGGTGACATCGCCGGCCGCCACCTCCACCCGGTCCGCCCAGGGGTGGTCGCGCAGCTTCCGCGGCGTCCTGGCCAGGGCGCGCACCCGGTAGCCGGCGTCCAGCAGGGCCGGGGCCAGCCGGCCGCCGATGTAGCCGGTGGCGCCGGTCACCAGGCAGAGCGGCGGAGGGCGGTCGGGGCGGCCCGGTCCACCGGGGAGTTCCGTAAGGTCCGTCACCGCTCCGAGTCTGGCACCCGGCGGCCCGCACGGCCGGTCGGGGCCTCCGTACGGCGGTCCGCGCCCCGCCGTTCGGGCGTGCCGCGGGGCCCTACCGGTCGCCGGGCGCGGCGAGCAGGGCGTCCAGCACGCCCCCGAACATCCGCCGCCCGGCGGAGGCGAGCAGCGGATCGGCCCACCGGGGGACCAGCCGCACCCGCAGCTCCTCCACCCACACCACATGGCAGCCGGACTCCGTCGGAAGGACGTCGATGGAGGCCCGGCCCAGCACCACGGACCCGCGCTTCTCCAACCGGCACACCCCCGCCCGGCCCCCGGCGGGCGGCGTCCACCGCACCACCTCCATCGGGTCGTCGAAGGCCAGCGGCCCCACCCCCGTACGCGCGACGAAGACCGTTCCCGTACGCGTCGGAAGACCCGTGGGCACCGTGATCGCGGTCAACGGCACATGGTCGGCGTGCCGTTCCCAGTCGGTCACCCGGCGCCAGGCCTCGGCTGCGGGGAGAGGGGGGAAGCGCTCGATCCGGAAGACGGCCACCCTCCGATCCTAAGGGCAGCCCCGCCGCGCGGCCGGGTGCACGGGACGGCGGCACCGCCGCGCGCCGCCGGAGCGGTGGCGGTCCTCAGCGCCCGGCGCCCGGCGACCCGCCCGCCACGACGAGGCCCGGCAGGCGCGCCTCGATCTCCTCGCGCACCGCCGGAGACAGACCCGCGTCCGTGACGAACGTGTCGACCTCCTCCAGCGTCGCGAAGGAACTCAGCCCCACCGTCCCCCACTTGGTGTGGTCGGCCACCACCACCGTGCGGCGCGCGGCACGGACCAAGCGGCGGTTGGTCTCCGCCTCCGCGAGGTTGGGCGTCGACAGGCCCGCCTCGGCCGAGATCCCGTGCACCCCGAGGAACAGCACGTCGACGTGGAGGGAGGCGATGGCCCGGTCCGCGACCGGCCCGACCAGCGAGTCCGAGGGGGTGCGCACCCCGCCCGTCAGCACCACCGCGGCCGCACCGGGATGCGCGGCCCGCCCGGCGACCGGGTGCTGCGCGGTGTGGAACACGTCGGCCACCCGCACCGAGTTGGTCACCACCGTCAGGTCCGGCACCTCCAGCAGATGCCGGGCCAGCGCGAACGTCGTGGTCCCGCCCGAGAGCGCGATCGCGCTGCCGGGCGCCGCGAACACCGCCGCCGCCCGCGCGACGTCCTCCTTGGCGTCCGGCTCCAGCGCCGACTTCGCCTCGAAGCCGGGCTCGTGGGCACTGGCCTCGACCACCGGGACCGCACCGCCGTGGACCTTCTCGACGACGCCCTGCCGGGCCAGCGCGTCCAGGTCCCGGCGGATCGTCATGTCGGAGACGCCCAACGTGTGCGTCAGCTCGTTGACCCGCACCCCGCCGCGTCTGCGCACCTCGTCGACGATCAACGCACGGCGCTGCTCCGCCAGCAGGTTCTGGTGCACGCTCAACGCCGGGCCCGTTCCTTCCCCGAGTACGGCCCGCGACGGCCCGTGACACCGCATCATCCTGCCACGCAGGCATGTACGGCACAGCATCTGGGGAGATTCCGTGAGACCCCTCACGCATCCGCCCCCCGGCCCGCGATCCTGGCTGCCGGCCGGCGGGCGGCGACTCCTCCCCGGTCCCCCGTCCCCCCGCTTCCCCGCACCATTCCGCCGGCCGTGCGGCCGGCGCGCCCGAGAAAGAGTCCTGCCTTGGCTCCTGCCGCCCCGCCCCCGCCCCCCACCCACCCCGACACCGCCCTCGAACTGCTCGTCCACGGCGTCGGCGGAGCCACCCCGCAGGAGATGCTGGACGACCCCCGCACCGTCCGGGTCACGGGGGACGCCACCGCCGCCGTCTACCGGCGCGCCGAGGACGTCCAGGGCGAACGGCACCCCCAGCGCTACGGGGACGAGCCCGTCGTCGAGGCGTACTGCTGGTCCGGCCTCACCTCCGGCAACGGCTCCCGCGCCCTGTGGCTGCTCCTCCTGCCGTTCATGGTGGTCAACCTCGCCCACTGGATGCGCCCCTCCGCCACCGGCCGCGCCCGCGCGGTCCGGCTGTACGGCGTGCTGGTGCGGCTCCTCGCCCTCAGCCTGACCGTGCTGTTCACCGCGGCGGCCTGCGAGGTCGCCCTGGACCTGGTGGCCTGGCAGTGCGCGGGCACCCCGGCCTGCTCCGACCGCCGCTCCTGGCTCGGCTTCCTGTCGAGCCGCCAGGACGGCTGGTGGTCCCAGCCCGGACGGCGGATCGCGCTCGCCGCCGTCCTGCCCGCCGCCCTGGTGGGGCTCCTGTGGTACCTCTCCCACCGCACCTGGGGCGCCTACGAGTCCCAGAGCCCGCTGGACGCCTCGGACCCCGACGCGTGCGACCCCGACGGCGCGGAGGAGACCCACGGTCCGGACGCGGACGCCTCCGCCGCGCCGCCGCCCGCGCTGAGCCGGCCCGGCTTCTGGTACGGCCGCCGGCTCGTCGCCCGGCTCCGCGCCGCGCACACCGCCGCCGGCTTCCTCACCGTCGCCGCCGCCGTCACCGGTGCCGCCGCGCGCCACGACCGGACGGCCGACAGCCCGGTCCCGCAGGCCTACGGCGCGGTCATCGAGGGCGCCGTCGTCCTGTGCGCCGCGGTGGCCGTCTGGGTCGTCTGCCGCCGGGGCCGCAGCGAGAACGCCCGCGACACCCGTCTCGACACCGCCCTCATCACCTACCTGCCCGCCTCGGCGCTCGTCCTGCTGGCGCTCGCCGTGCTCCACGCCGGATGGTCGCGCCCGGCGTGGCAGTCCTCCGGCAGCCTGCCCGGCGAGACCGCCTTCCGGCTCGTCGCGCTCGGCCAGGGCGTCCTCGTCGTCGCCCTCGCGCTGGTCGCCCACCGCCTCTACCGGCGCACCCCCGAACCCCGCACCATCCTGTACGGGCTCGGCGGCCCGTCCGTCGCCATGCTCGCCTGCGCCCTGGGCGGCGTGATGACCGGCGGTCTGGCCCAGCGCGTCGCCGACTGGCTGGACGGCCCCGGCACACCGGGCACCGGGCGCGGCTCCATCATCGAGGGCCCGCCCGTACTGCTGAGTTGGCAGGCCTCCGTCATCCCGGTGCTCCTGCTCCTCCTGCTCGTCCCCGTCCTCCTCCTGGTCGCCCGCACCGCGCTCAGGGCCCGCCGCATGGGCCCCGACATCGAGGCGGAGTACGCCCCCGAACTGCCGGACCCGGCCCGTACGCGGCGCATCGCCCGCATCCGCGCCACCGCCGCCCTCACCGACTCGGCCCCCTGGATCGTCGGCGTGGTCTCCGCCGCCACCCTCTTCCTCGGGGCGGCGGCCGTCGCGGGCTCCTGGGCGAGCGGCGAGGTGCCCGGCCTCGCGACGGACGGGGCCGCCCCACCGGTCGCGTCGCTGGCCGAGGCCGCCCAGTCCACCGGCTCCTGGCTGGTCGGCTTCGGCTTCGTGCTGTTCGTCGCGGGCGGGCGCCGCGCCTACCGCGACGCCTCCGCCCGGCGCACCATCGGCATCCTCTGGGACGTGGGCACCTTCTGGCCGCGCGCCGCCCACCCGTTCGCGCCCCCCTGCTACGCCGAGCGCGCCGTCCCCGACCTCACCTCCCGGATGTGCGCGTGGACGGCGACCACCCGCGGCCGGCTCGTCATCTCGGGGCACTCGCAGGGCAGCGTGCTGGCGGCGGCCGCGGTCTGGCAGCTCCCCGACCCGGCCCGCCGCCGGGTCGGGCTGCTCACCCACGGCTCGCCGATCGAGCGGCTGTACGGGCGGTGGTTCCCGGCCTACTTCGGCCCGGCGCCCCTGCTCGGGCTGCACCGCTCCGTGCACTGCTGGCGCAACCTGTGGCGGGCCACCGACCCGATCGGCGGGCCCGTCCGCCTCTGCGCGGACCCCGACCCGGCCGTCGACCGGGGGCCGCTGAAGGACCCGCAGGCCTACGGGCGCACCACCCGGCTCCCGCTGCCCGAACCGATCCTGGGCCACTCCGACTACCGGTCCGACCCGGTCTTCGCGAAGGAGCGGGCCGCCCTCCTGGAGGCGCTGGGCCCGCACGTGCCCCGGCAGACCGGGGAGCGGGCGGCCGACGGGGATCAGAGGGGGAGGTCGGGCAGGTCCTCCGGGTAGAGCAGGGTCAGGTCGTCGGTGCTCGTCTCGGCGAGCTGGGCGACCCGGCCCGCGTGCCGCTCCACCATCGACTCGAAGGTCTGCCGGGCGGTGCGGCCGTTGCCGAACGCGGGCCCCTTGGGGAGCGCCGTGAAGTACTTCACCAGGGCCTCCCCGGTCCCGTCGGCCAGGCTGTACTCGTGCTCCTCCGCCTGCTGCTCGACGATCCTCAGCAGCTCCTCGGAGCCGTAGTCGCCGAAGGTGATGGTCCGCGAGAAACGCGAGGCCACGCCCGGGTTGACGGTGAGGAAGCGCTCCATCTCACGGGTGTACCCGGCGACGATCACGACCACCGCGTCCCGGTGGTCCTCCATCAGCTTCACCAGCGTGTCGATGGCCTCCCGCCCGAAGTCCCGGCCGGAGTCCTCGGGGGACAGGGCGTACGCCTCGTCGACGAACAGCACCCCGCCGCGCGCCCGGTCGAACGCCTCCTGCGTCCGGATCGCGGTCGAGCCGATGTGCTCCCCGACCAGGTCGACCCGTGACACCTCCACGAGATGGCCGCGCTCCAGCACCCCGAGCGAGGCCAGGATCTCCCCGTACAGCCGGGCCACCGTGGTCTTGCCCGTACCGGGGGAGCCGGTGAAGACGAGGTGGCGGCGGGCGGAGGCGGCCTTCAGCCCGGCCTCCTGGCGGCGGCGGCCCACCTCGATCATGTCGGTCAGCGCCCGCACCTCGCGCTTCACGCTCTCCAGGCCCACCAGCGCGTCCAGTTCGCCGAGGACCGCCGAGGGTTCGCGGGCCGGCCGGGCGGGGGCGGCCGGGTCGCCGGCCGGCTCGGCCGCGCGCTGCACGGGCGTCGTGCCGAGCAGTCCGGGCGTGGAGCGGGTGGCGGTGAGGACGGCGGGCGGCGGGGGCGGCGCGGTGCGCAGGCCGCTCTCGTCGCTCGTGCAGTCCTCGACGACCGGGCCGGTGGCGAGGCCGCCCCCCGCGTGGCCGGCCTCGGGGAACTCGTAACCGCCTCGGGCGCACCGCTCGGTGCGGCAGCGGGTGAGCGTGGTGCGGCAGCCCTCCATGATGTGGAAGCCGTACCCCTCGCTCCCCGTCACCCGGCAGCCGTCGAACGTGCCCCGGCCCTCGGCGGAGACGTAGAACCCCGCTTCGGCGGGCGAGGTGACCGTGCAGCGCTCGATGGTGGGATCGGCGCCCTTGGTGACGATGACCCCGGTCTGCGCCGCGTCGACGGTGCAGTTGTTCAGCGTGCCGCCGCTGCCGTGGTCGCGGAACCACGCACCGGTGGACGCCTCCCGGATACGGCAGTCGTCCAGTTGGGCGATGGCCCCGTCGCTCACCGACACGGCGGTGTTGCGGATCTGCGAGAGGTCGCTGTCGACGACGTCGGCGCGCGAGCCCCGGTCCAGGACGAAGATCGCGTCGGGCACGTCGTGGACCCGGCAGGAGTCCAGGACCACCGTCGCGCCGTCGCTGACCCAGACGGCCGGGTAGTCGCCCGTGCTGTCGTGGATCTCGCACTGGTTGGCGTCGACCCTGGTCCCCGGATCCCAGACCGAGAGGCCGTTGCGGCCGAAGCGGCGGACCGTCGAGCGGGTGAGCGTGAGCACCGAGCGCGACCGCAGGTCGACGGCGTTCTCCGGTACGTCGTGGATGTCGCAGTCGGCGAGCGTCAGCACCGCGTCGGTGTCCAGCGTGACCCCGTCCGCGGAGGTGCGGTGCACGGTGCAGTCGGTGAGGTGCGCGCTGGCCCGCGCGGTGATCTGGACGCCGCTGCCCTTGATCTCGTACACCTCGCAGCCGAACGCCTCGAGCCCGCTGCCCTCGCCGGTGACGCCGATGCCGGCGCCCGCCGCGTGGTGGACGCGGCACCGGTCCAGCCGCGGGTGCCCGCCGTCGCGGACCGAGAACCCGGACTGGCCGGCCGAGACGATCTCGCACTCCTCGAAGGATCCGCCCGCGCCGTCGAGCACGGCGACGCCGACCCCGGCCGGGTTGTCGACGGTGCAGCGCCGCACGGTGGGCCGCGCCGCGCCCCTGACCTCGATGCCGGCGGCCGACCGCGTCACGATCCGCAGGTCCGACAGCTCCGCCGCGCCGTCCTCGATGAGCAGGGCGGGGGCGGCCGAGTCCTGGCCCTCGACATGGAGGCCCTGGATGACCGCGGAGGCGCGCACGGTCAGCGGCACGCCGTCGACCGGCGCGATCCGCACGGAGCCGACCGACCCCTCGGGGCCGCGCACCGTCACCGCGCGGTCGACGACGAGGTTCTCCCGGTAGGTGCCGGGCGCGACAGTGAGGACGTCGCCGTCGCCCGCCGCTTCCAGGGCCGCGGAGAGGGAGGCGTACTCGCCCGTGCGGCGGCGCCATCGCGATGTGCCGGTGTGCGTCACCTGGACCGTGCCCTGTGCCATGGTGTTGCTCTGCCCCCACCTCGTGCTGCGATGCCTCGGGTCCCGCCGCCTGCCGAGGAGGCGGACGGGGTCGGACCACCGTAGCGCGCGGGAGGGACGGCGGTTGACGGGCCGGGGCGGCCGGGCCCCGGCGCGGTGGGCGGCGGGGCCGGGGGCGCTCGGCGTACGGGGCTCAGTCGAGGACCCGGACGGGGTCCCCGACCCGGATCACGCCCCTGCCCTCGGGGATCAGGTTCTGGCCGAAGACCAACTGCTTGCCGAACCGGCGGTGCCGGGCCAGCGTGAGCAGCGGCTCCTTGCCCCGCTCCGCCGTGCGCTGGTCCGTCGTCGTGATCACGCAGCGGCCGCAGGGCTTGGCCACCCGGAAGACGACCTCGCCGACGGCGATCCGCCGCCAACCGTCCTCGGCCCACGCCTCGGCGCCGTCCACCACCACGTTCGGCCGGAAGCGGTCCATCGGCAGCGGGCCCTCCTCGGGCAGGCCGCCCGCGGCGACGAGGGCGTTGAGCGCGTCCAGGGAGGCCGTGCCGGTCAGCAGCAGCGGGTAGCCGTCGGCGAGGGAGACGGTGTCGCCGGGACGCCCGAACTCCGGGTCCACGGGCCTGCGGTGCTCCGGCTCGTCGAGGTGCACCAGCCGGACCGGGACGCCGAGGACGTCGCTGAACCAGGCGTGGGCGCCGGCGGCCGCCTCGGCGACCAGGACGGTGTCCCGGTGCAGCGCGGCGGTGAGCAGGGGCCCCGGCTCCGGTGGGGCGACCCGCAGACTCGGGTGGTCCGGCGCGGAAACGAGGAGCCCGCCGCCGGGCAGTGGATCGGCCGACAGCCGGGCCATGAACGGTATTTGACGCTGCGTCAGCACGCGTGACGTCGCGTCGACCAGCATCCAGCGGCGATCGCCCTCGAGTCCCCACGGCTCGACCGCGACCGCGTCACGGGTGCGCGCGGCAAGCGACTTGACGGGATAGACGTGCACGGACCGGAGGACGGGAGGAGTCATGCGCCCATCCTGCCAGCCGCCTTCGGCGCCGTGCTCGCGGTCCGGGCGCGTCCCCCGCCCCCTCGGTCCCTCGGCGTCCCGTGCGTCCCCCGGCGCACGCCCGCCGCCCGGCCGGAGCTCAGTACCCCCGGCCCTGGTACGGCCGGTTGTACGGGTCCTCGTACGGCGTCGGGGCGGGGGCGGGCCGGGGCGACGCCGGGCGCATCGCCTCGTACCCCGTGCCGGGGGCGGGGCGCTGCGGCTGCGCCTGCGGCTGGGGCTGCTGCGGGTAGCCCCGGACCGGAGAGGGCTGCTGCGGGATGTACGGCGCGGGCGCGTGCTGCAACTGGGCGGGCTGCATCGGGGCCTGCTGCATCGGCGCCTGCTGGGCCGGCGGCTGCTGGTACTGCGGCGCCGGCTGCTGCTGCGGGTAGCCGTACGAGCCGGCGCCGGGCTGCGAAGGGGCCGCCGGGAGCGCCGGCAGCGAGGACGCCAGGGCCGGGAGGTAGCCGTTGCCCGTGTCGTAGGCGGCCGGCACCCGGATGGGGGCGATCTGAGGGGTTCCCCGCTCCGCGACGAGGGAGTCGTAGATCGGAGTGTCGGGGAACGACGCGGCGTAGTAGCCGCCGCCGAAGGTGGAGCGGGGGGACGTCATGCCACCTAAGTTAAGCCCACGACGAGGTGGTTGGGGAGCCCGATAAGAGGGTTGTTTTCCGCGATGTGAGGGAACGAGACTCGCCTATGCGAGCGAACTTGGCAAAAAAGGGCGCACTGGCGTCTCGTATTCGTGTAAAGGGCGAGTTCACAGGGGGTTACCGGCGGGTCTCGGGCGGGGGCTCGCGCCCGTGGAACACCCCCGGCGAACCGGGGACCAGATTGTCCGAAAACGCCTGCGGGCGGCCGGACGCGTGATGGAGGCGAGCATGACCATGCACAAGGGAGCCAACGTCCCGGTGGCGGCCGACGCCGTACGCGTCGAACTGGGGTGGCGCGCCGCGCCGGGCACGCCCCACGTCGACGCGTCCGCCCTGCTGCTGGCGGCGGGAAGGGTCCGCGACGACGCCGACTTCGTCTTCTACAACCAGCCGGTCCACGGCTCCGGCGCGGTCCGGCACGAGGGCAGGCGGACCGCGCCCGACCAGGTCACCGACGCCCTCGCCGTCGACTTCCGGCAGGTGGAGCCGGCCATCGACCGCATCGTCCTGGCGGCCTCGGCCGACGGCGGCGCCTTCGGCCGGGTCGACGGCCTGTACGTACGGGTCACGGACGCGGCGGGCGGCACGGAACTGGCCCGCTTCGACAGCACGGACGCCACGGTGGAGACCGCCTTCATCCTCGGGGAGCTGTACCGCCGCCGGGGCGCCTGGAGGTTCAGGGCGGTCGGCCAGGGCTACAGCAGCGGACTGGCGGGGCTCGCGACGGACTTCGGCATCTCCGTCGACGAACCCGAGCAGCCCCCCGCGCCCCCGGCCGGCCCCCGACCCGCCGCCGCGCCGCCCGCCGCACCCTCCGCGCCCGCCGCAGCGGCCCCCGCACCGGCCCCCGCGGCGCCGCCCGTACGGCTGACCAAGGTCACGCTGACCAAGGAGGCGCCGTCCGTCTCCCTCGCCAAACAGGGCGGCACCGGCGGCGCACTGCGCGTCAACCTCAACTGGGAGGTGCGCAAGCAGTTCAGGGGGTGGGGGGCGAAGCTCGGCCGGGCCGTCGCGACGCACGCCGACCTCGACCTCTGCGCCCTGTACGAACTCGCCGACGGCCGCAAGGGGGTCGTGCAGGCCCTCGGCAACGCGTTCGGCTCCCTGAGCCGGCCGCCCTTCATCCACCTGGACGGCGACGACCGCACCGGCGCCCTCGCCGGCGGCGAGAACATGACGGTCAACCTCGACCGCAAGGACCTGCTGCGCCGCGTGCTGATCTTCGTGACCGTCTACGAAGGCGCCCGCAGCTTCGCCGACCTGCACGCCACGGTCACCCTCCGGCCGCAGAACGGCGCCCCGATCGACTTCTCCCTCGACGAGTGCACCGTGCCCTCCACCGTCTGCGCCCTCGCCCTGATCTCGCGGGACGGCGGCGACCTCACCGTGCGGCGCGAGGCCCGCTACCTCGTCCCCGACCGGGGGGTGAGCCCGCAGCGCACCATCGACGCCGCCTACGGCTGGGGCATGGACTGGACGCCCGGCCGCAAGTGACCCGCCCGACCGCCGCCGTACCGCGTCACCGGTCGGGCGCGGCGTCCGGCCGCGCGTAGGTGCGCCCCTTCCACGCGGCGCCCCGGCCCCGGTAGTGCCGTACCGCCGAGTCCACCGTCATCAGCAGGTACAGCAGCGCCGTCAGCGGCAGCAGCGGCCCCAGCCACGGCGACTGGCGGTAGTACGCCAGCATCGGCAGGTACGTCGCCGTCATCACCGCCCACGCCGCCCCGCCCGCCCAGGCCGCCGCCCCGTCGCCCGTCAGCGCCCCCGCCACCAGGGCCGCCGGGGGCGCGGCGTAGACGAGCAGCAGTCCGGGCACCGTCCCGGCCAGCAGGAGCGGGCTGTGGCGCAACTGCGCGTACGCGCTGCGCGCGACCATCCGCCACAGGTCCCCCAGCCGCGGGTACGGGCGCACGCTGTCCACCCGCTCCGCGAGCCCCAGCCAGATCCGGCCGCCGCCGCGCCGCACCTCCCGCGCCAGCGACACGTCGTCGATCACCGCCTGCCGGATCGACTCCGGGACGCGGGCCCGCACCGCGGCCTCGGTGCGCAGCAGGACGCAGCCGCCCGCCGCGGCCGCCGTCCGCGAACGGGCCCGGTTCACCCGCCGGAACGGGTAGAGCTGGCCGAAGAAGTAGACGAACGCGGGCACCACCAGCCGCTCCCACGCGCTCTCCACCCGCAACCGGGCCATCTGCGACACGAGGTCGAAGCCGTCCGGCCCGTCGGGCCCGGCCGCCGCCACCAGGTCGCGCAGGCTGTCCGGCTCGTGCGCGATGTCCGCGTCGGTCAGCAGCAGGAAGTCCGGCTCGCGCCGCCGCGCCACCGCGATGCCGTGCCGCAGCGCCCAGAGCTTGCCCGTCCACCCCGGCTCCGGCTCGCCGGGCGCCACCACGGTCAACGGGAGCCCGCCCCGGCGCGCGGCCAGCTCCCCGGCCAGCCGCCCGGTGCCGTCACTGCTGCAGTCGTCGACGAGGACGATCCAGGCGTCCCCCGGATAGTCCTGGACCAGCAGCGACGGCAGGCTCACCGGAAGCATCTCCGCCTCGTCGCGGGCCGGCACGACCACCGCCACCGAGGGCCAGCGCACCGGGTCGGCGCGCCGGGGGAGCCGCTGGTCGGTCCGCCAGTAGAACCCGTGCCCCAGCAGCAGCCACACCCACACGGTCAGCGAACCCACGGCGATCCAGGCAACGGCGCTCATCCGCCGCAGTCTGCACCACCGGGGCCGGAGCGCAAGGGCTGTCGGCTAGGGTGACCGGGTGAAGATCGCGCTCATGGACTCCGGAATCGGCCTGCTGGCGGCAGCGGCCGCAGTGCGCCGTCTGCGGCCCGACGCGGAGCTGGTGCTCTCCTCCGACCCCGGCTCGATGCCCTGGGGCCCGCGCGATCCCGAGGACGTCACCGCCCGTGCGCTGGCGGTGGCCCGCGCCGCGGCCGCCCAGCGGCCCGACGCGCTGATCGTCGCCTGCAACACCGCCTCCGTCCACGCCCTGCCGGCGCTCCGCGCCGAGCTGGAGCCCGCGCTGCCGGTGATCGGCACCGTCCCCGCGATCAAGCCCGCCGCCGCGGGCGGCGGGGGCGTCGCCATCTGGGCCACCCCGGCCACCACCGGCAGCCCCTACCAGCGCGGGCTGATCGAGCGGTTCGCCGGTTCCGCCGAGGTCACCGAGGTGCCCTGCCCCGGCCTCGCCGACGCCGTCGAGCACGCCGACGAGGCCGGCGTCGAGCGGGCCGTCGCGGCGGCCGCCGCCCTCACCCCGCCCGGCGTCCGGGCCGTCGTGCTCGGCTGCACCCACTACGAGCTGGTCGCCCCCCGCATCCGCGACGCCGTGCAGCAACCCGGCCGCCCGCCGCTCGTGCTGCACGGCTCCGCCGGGGCGGTCGCCGCCCAGGCGCTGCGCCGCATCGGTGCGGAGCCCGCTCCTTCGGCCGAACCGACCGGCACGCTCACGGTCCTCCTCGGCGGCCGTCCCGCCGCCCTGCCCGAAGCCGCCCTGACCTACGCGGAAGGCCGCGGCCTGACGGCCGCCGCCCCCGCCCGCTGACCCCGCCGACAGCCCGATCGGGCCCCTCGCGCCCAGGCCGGGAGCCGGGAGCCCGGTTACGCTGCGGAGCATGACGGACCACCCCGACGTTGCGAGGCACGGATCGGGCCCCACACCGCCCGAGGTGTGGACGGGACGCGCCACCAACCGGATGCAGTGGGCCCCGGCCCTCGCCGGCGCGGGCTGCATGGCGCTCGGCATCCACCTGGCCGTGGGCTCCCCGTGGACCTCGGGCATCGCCCCGCTGCTCATGTCCGTGATCGGCTGCCTCGCCACCGGTCTGCTGATCCTCTACGGCACGCTCGCCTTCGTCCACGTCGCCGTCAGGGTGGACGGCGACAGCCTGGAGGTGCGCTGCGGCCACGCCGGACTGCCGCGCCGCCGCATCCTGCTCTCCCATGTCACCGCGGCGGACTTCGTCCCCCGCGTCACCCCCCGCCACTGGGGCGGCTGGGGCTACCGCTGGCGTCCCCAGCAGGGCACCGCCGTCGTGGTGCGCAAGGGCGAGGGCATGGTCCTGCGCCTCGGCGACGGCCGGACCTTCACCGTCACCGTCGACGACGCGGAGTCCGCCGTGCGGTTCGTCCGCGAACGCCTGCACCTGTCGGCCCCCGCCCCGCGCCCCGACCGCTGACCCGCGCGCTCCCGCCGGGGATTCCCGGCCGCCCCAGGTCGAGGCCGCCGCCGGCAGCCGTCCACCGTAGACTCCGCCGGGTGAGCGCCACCATGACCCCCGTCGACGACCCGCCGCCCGCCGCCACGCCCCCGGCCCGCGGACCGCTGCCGCGGCTCCTGCGCCCGGCCGCAGCCGCCGCCTCCGGCGTCCTGCTCTACGCGAGCTTCCCGCCGCGGCCGCTGTGGTGGCTGGTGCTGCCCGGTTTCGCGCTGCTCGGCTGGGTACTGCACGGGCGTCGGGCGCGGTCCGCCTTCGGCCTCGGCCTGCTGTCCGGCCTCGGCTTCATGCTGCCCCTGCTGCACTGGACCGGAACGGACGTCGGCCCGGTGCCGTGGCTCGCGCTCGCCGCGGCGGAGGCGCTCTTCATCGCGGTGGGCTGCCTCGGGATCGCCGCGGTGACCCGCCTGGCGTACTGGCCCGTGTGGGGGGCGGCCGTCTGGACGCTGGACGAGGCGGTCCGCGCCCGCATCCCGTTCGGCGGCTTCCCCTGGGGCAAGGTCGCCTTCGGCCAGGCCGAGAGCGCCTTCCTGCCGCTGGCCGCGCTCGGCGGCACCCCGCTGCTCTCCTTCGCCGTCGTCCTGTGCGGCTTCGGACTCTGCGAGGCCGTGCGGCGATGGCGTGCGTACCGGACCACCGGGCAGGTCCCGAGGGCGGCCGTCGCCGGGGCCGCCGCGAGCGTGCTCGTCCCGGTCGCCGCCGCCCTGGCCGCCCTGCCCCTGGTCGACGCCTCCGCCGAGGACGGGACGGCCACCGTCGCCGCGATCCAGGGCAACGTGCCGCGCCTCGGCCTCGACTTCAACTCCCAGCGCCGCGCCGTCCTGGACAACCACGCCCGGCGCACCGCGCAACTGGCCGACGAGGTGAGGGCGGGCACCGTCCGGCAGCCCGACTTCGTCCTGTGGCCGGAGAACTCCTCCGACCTCGACCCGTACCGCAACCCCGACGCCCGCCGGGTCATCGACGAGGCCGTCCGGGCGATCGGCGCGCCCACCGTCATCGGCTCGGTGGTCGAGCAGGGCTCGGACAGCCTGCGCAACACCCTGATCGAGTGGGACCCCGAACGGGGCCCCGTCGACACCTACGACAAGCGGCACATCCAGCCGTTCGGCGAGTACATGCCCATGCGCACCGTCGCCCGCTTCTTCAGCGAGGACGTCGACCGGGTGCAGCGGGAGTTCGTGCCCGGCTCGAAGGTCGGCGTCTTCGACCTCGCCGGTACCGAGGTGGGGCTCGTGACCTGCTACGAGGCCGCCTTCGACGACGCCGTGCGCGACACCGTCACCCACGGCGGCCGGATGATCGCGGTGCCCAGCAACAACGCGACCTTCGGCCGCAGCGAGATGACCTACCAGCAACTGGCCATGTCCCAGGTGCGGGCCGTCGAACACGGCCGGGCCGTCGTCGTGCCCGTCACCAGCGGGGTCAGCGCGGTGATCCGGCCGGACGGCACGATCGTCGAGCGGAGCGGGATGTTCACCCCGGACGCCCTCGTCCAGGAGGTCCCGCTGCGCTCCTCGCTCACCCCCGCCACCCGGATGGGCGCGCTGCCCGAGGGCGTCATCGCCCTGCTGGCGCTGGCCGGCCTCGGGTGGGCGGCGGCCGCGGCGGTGCGGGTGCGCCGGGCGCCGGGCGCCGGGGCGTAGCGCCGCGGCCGGCCGCGTAGGCTCGGCCCATGGCCACTCCCGACTTCATCCGCGACATCCGCGCCCACGCCGGGCACCGGTTGCTCCTGCTGCCCGGCGTGAGCGCGGTCGTCCTCGACGACGAGGGCCGCGTGCTGCTGGGGCGGCGCGCGGACACCGGCAAGTGGTCGATCATCGGGGGCATCCCGGAGCCGGGGGAGGAGCCCGCGCTGACGGCGGAGCGCGAGGTGCTGGAGGAGACCGGCGTGCACTGCGCGGCCGAACGGGTCGTCCTCACCCAGGCGTCGAAGCCGGTGCGGTACGCCAACGGCGACCTGTGCCAGTACCTCGACGTCACCTTCCGCTGCCGGGCGACCGGGGGCGAGGCGCGGGTCAACGACGACGAGTCGCTGGAGGTGGGCTGGTTCCCGCTGGACGGGCTTCCGCCGCTCGGCGAGTTCGCCCTCTTCCGGATCAAGCAGGCCCTCACCGACGGCCCCGCCTGGTTCCAGCCCACCTCGGGCGGCCGCTGACCCCTACTCCACGGTGAAGGGCGCGCTCGCCCCCGTGAACGGGGTGATGGCCCCCAGCAGGTTCCTGGCGTCCCCGTGGTGCACGACGCGGTACGTGCCGGGGGCGGTGTCCGCCGCGATGTCCCAGGCGATCGTGGCCTTGGAGGTCCCGGTCAGGCCGTTGAGCCGCGTCCACCGGTAGGTGGTCTGCCAGTCGCCGTCGTCCAGCACCCGCACCCACGCGCCGTTCTCCCGGCGCTGCACCTCCAGGAAGGTGCCGCCCCGGCGCACGTCGTTCTTCGGGTGCCCGGTGACGAACTCGACGGTCGCGGTCGAGCCGCGCGGATACGAGGCCCTCGGCCCGGTGAGGACCGCGCCGAAGACCTTGCCCGCGGGCGGGTTGTCGTACACGACCCCGGTCTGGAAGGTGAACTGCCGGCCCGACTCGTCCGGCGGCGGCGTGCCCCGGTCCACCTCGCCGCCCTCGCGCAGCGACGCGGCGAGGCGGGCGTACTCCTGCTGGTAGGCGGGGAGCGTGTAGCGGCCGTAGAGCGTGGAGCCGCCCTCGTAGTTCTGGGCGTCGTACTCCTCGGGCGTCGTCACGTACTGGCTGTAGGCGTTGGCGTACCCCTGGAGCAGGACCCGGTCGAGCGGGACGCCGAGCTGCCCGGCCACCGTGCGGCGGACCCGGAGGCCGGCGGTGATGGTGAACTCGCCGGGCGCGGCGACCAGGTACAGCTCGCCGATCCTCATGATCTGCAGGGGGAGGATCCTCGGCGTGACCGGGTGGACCTCGCTGAGCAGGCCCGTGGGGACCAGGCTCGCCTTCGGGTACTGGCAGGCCGCGAGCCAGGACGGAGTGTCGATGCGCAGCGCGTCGACGATGGCGGCGACCGGGGTGCGCATCCCCTCCGTGAAGCCGGGGATCGCCGGGCCGTCCTCGACGCTGCCCGCCAGGGTGGAGGCGCCGACGACGGCGGGGCAGGTGCGGTGCTCCTTGCCGTCCGGGGTGTACTCCCCGCGCACCCGCACGTTCTCCATGTCGACGTGGACGAGCCGGGAGTCCACGCCTCCGGCGACCGGCCGGGCGGCGTCGAAGATCTCGCGGGCCTTGCCGAGCTGGCGCAGGCCGATGACGCGGGCGTTCTCGAACTCGTCCTCGGTGGGCCCGGACCCCGGCTTCAGGCGGAGGTTGGGCGACATGTCCCCGGCGTTGGTGTTGGGGAACGCGGAGACGAACTCCGCGGGGCCGTCGAGATAGCGCACGCCCTTGTGGTCGTGCTCCCAGGCGTAGGCGGCGTACCCCTTGTTGTCGGGGCTGATCAGCGTGTTCCTGTTGGTGATCGAGGTGTTGTGGGTGGCGAACCAACTGATCGCGCCCGCGTCCTTCCCGCCCTGCCGGAAGCGCAGCACCGTCATCGCCGGGTCGATCGCGTCGGGGAAGGCCGCCCGGTCGGCCGCCGGGTTCCGGTCGAACGCCGCCCGCGAGCGGTTGACGCTGGCGTCGGCGAGGGCGCCCGTCCCCAGACCGATCGTGCCCGGACGCAGGTCCTCGTGGGCCTGGACGACGGAGTCCGCGATGCCGTCGACGACGGCCCGGTAGGTGCCGCTCTGGAAGCCGAGGACGGAGAGGTTGTACGCGACGTGGTGGGAGTACCCGCCGGGGCCCGAGTGGGTGTGGGTGGCCGAGAGCAGCACGTTCTCCTCGCCGTACAGGTCCCCGTACCGTTCCTTGAGACGGGCGAGGACGCCCTGCCGGACGGACTGGAAGACCATCGCGAGGTCGGCGTTGACGTAGGCCACGCGCCTGCCGCTCGCCCGGTCCGCGACGACGAACGCGCGCGAGCGCTGCCGCTGGTGGATGCCGGAGGTCTTCTGGTCGAAGCTGGAGTAGCCCATCATCCCGGTCTCGGCCGCCTCCCCGGTGACGTCGGCGATGCCGCGCCCGACGAGGTAACCCTCCTCCGGGGCGGGGGCGGAGGCCGACGCGGGGGAGGGGGCGGCGAGGGCGGCCGCGCCCAGGGCGGCGACGAGGAGTGCGGCGGGGAACCTGCGCCACGGGCGGCGTGCGGCGGGCGGTGGCATGGGACCTCCTGGCGGAAGCGGGCCGGACGCCCGGTCCCGGCCGGCGGCTCACCGGCGTCGCGGGGGCCGGGACGGTGCCCCGACGGTAGGGGAGGGCGGCCCGCCCCGCATAGATGACTACCGGTCAGCGGGGCCCGGCGGCCGGGCGGATGGGGACCGGGGTACCGTCCCCCTCGGGGCGCAGGCCGACGGGAATGAGCCGATCGCCCGGTACGAAGAGCGAACTGAGGAGAGACATGAGCGTCGACGACGAAGCGTTCCGCCGCAGGATCCGGTCCGACGTTCCGCATTCGGCGCGCGTCTGGAACGCCTGGCTGGGCGGCAAGGACCACTACCTGGTGGACCGGGAGCTGGCCGACGCGGTCAGCGAGGCGTACCCGCAGATGGTGGACATCGCCCGCGCCTCGCGCGCGTTCCAGACCCGCGCCATCCGCCATCTGGCGTCGCTGGGCGTACACCAGTTCCTGGACGTCGGGACCGGGCTGCCGGTGGCGAACAGCACCCACGAGGTGGCCCAGAGCATCGTGCCCGAGGCGCGGATCGTCTACGTCGACAACGACCCCATCGTCCTCGCTCACGCCGAGGCGCTGCTGACCAGCGCTCCGCAGGGCCGCACGGCCTATGTGGACGCCGACCTCTCCGAGGTGGACACGGTGGTGGACGAGGCCGGCAGGACGCTGGACCTGTCCCGGCCGGTGGCCGTGCTCCTGCTGTCGACCCTGGGGCACCTGGCCCCCGCCGAGGGCGTCGAGGTCGTCCGGCGGTACCTGGGCCGGATGGCCTCGGGCAGCTACCTGGTGCTCTGCGACACGGTGAAGACGCCGCAGACGCTGGCGGCCCAGGAGGCCTACGACTCGGGGGAGAACCCGCCGTACCTGGTCCGGGAGCCGGAGGAGATCACCGGGTGCGCCGAGGGGCTGGAGCTCCTGGAGCCGGGGTTCGTGTCGATCGACCGGTGGCGTCCCGAGGGCGACGGCGCGGTGCCGGTCGACCAGTGGGGGCTCGTCGCCCGCAAGCCGTAGCGGAGGCGGGGGGGGGGGGGGGGGGGGGGGGGGGGGGGGGGGGGGGGGGGGGGGGGGGGGGGGGGGGGGGGGGGGGGGGGGGGAGGGAGGGGGGGGGGGGGGGGGGGGGGGGGGGGGGGGGGGGGGGGGTGGGGGTGGGGGGGGGGGAGGGGGGTT
>NZ_JBVJCD010000061.1:0-33836 GCF_055588985.1 Streptomyces sp. NPDC041970 | reverse complement strand
TTGGGGATCTCTTTGGGGTTTTTACTTTCCCCCATCGCTGTTTGCCTCTCGGCGGAGACGGTCTCGTTTGGCCTTGGGCTTGCAACGACACGGGCGCAAGCATTCGGCCGGGGCGCCCGGAAGGCCCCGCGGCCGGCTTGCACAGCGGGTGGTGCGGAGGCGGGACTCAGTCCTCGTCGGACCTGTTCAGCGCCTCCATGGCGCGGGCGGTCACGTCCGCCACCTCGCCCAGCGCGGAGATGGTCACCACCAGGCCCTGGGCCCGGTAGTAGTCGATGATCGGCTCGGTCTGCGTGTGGTAGACCTCGAGCCGGGTGCGGACCGTCTCCTCGCTGTCGTCGTGCCGCTGGTACAGCTCGCCGCCGCAGACGTCGCAGACGCCCTCGGTCTTCGACGGGCTGTACGTCACGTGGAAGACGTGCGCGCTGTCCCTGCGGCAGACGCGGCGGCCCGCGATCCGCTTCACGACCTCGTCCTCGGGGACCTCGAGATCGAGGACCGCGTCCAGCTTCACGCCCTCGTCCTTGAGCATCACGTCAAGGGCTTCGGCCTGGCCCACGTTCCGCGGGAAGCCGTCCAGCAGGAAGCCGTTGACGGCGTCCGGCTGGGCCATGCGGTCCTTTGCCATCCCGATCGTGACCTCGTCCGGCACCAGTTGCCCCGCGTCGATGAAGGCGCGGGCCTGCTTGCCAAGGTCGGTGCCCTGGCTCATGTTGGCGCGGAACAGGTCGCCCGTGGAGATGTGCGGAATCGACAGGTTCTTGGCAAGGTACGCAGCCTGCGTTCCCTTGCCGGCGCCCGGAGGCCCGACGAGGACGATTCGCATCAGCGGAGGAACCCTTCGTAATTGCGCTGCTGGAGCTGACTCTCGATCTGCTTCACGGTTTCCAGACCGACACCCACGATGATGAGGATGCTCGTCCCGCCGAACGGGAAGTTCTGGTTCGCACCGCCGAAGCCTGCCAACGCCATCGTCGGCACCAGAGCGATCAGGCCCAAGTACAGCGAGCCCGGCCAAGTGATCCTGTTGAGCACGTAGCTCAGATACTCGGCAGTAGGTCGACCTGCCCGGATACCCGGGATGAAGCCACCATACTTCTTCATGTTGTCGGCGACCTCGTCGGGGTTGAACGAGATGGCCACGTAGAAGAAGGCGAAGAACACGATGAGCACGAAGTACGTCGCGATGTAGTACGGGTGGTCGCCGGTCACGAAGTTGTCCGTGATCCAGGTCGCCCAGCCCGCGGTGGAGCCGGAGAACTGGACGATCAGCGCCGGGATGTAGAGCAGCGACGAGGCGAAGATGACGGGGATCACACCCGCCTGGTTCACCTTGAGCGGGATGTACGTCGACGTGCCGCCGTAGGACCGGCGCCCGATCATCCGCTTCGCGTACTGCACCGGGATGCGGCGCTGGGCCTGCTCGACGAAGACGACGAGGCCGACCATCACGAAGCCGATGAGGATGACGGTGCCGAACTCGATCCAGCCGTCGGCCAGCTTGCCGCTCTCCTTGATCGCCCACAGGGCGCCGGGGAACGTGGCGGCGATCGAGATGAACATCAGGATCGACATGCCGTTGCCGATGCCGCGGTCGGTGACCAGCTCGCCGAGCCACATGACGGCGGCCGTGCCGGCGGTCATCGTGAGGACCATGATGACGGTCGTGAAGATCGACTTGTCGGGGACGATCTGGTCGGCCACCGGGCAGTTGGCGAACAGCGCCCCGCTCCGGGCGGTGGCCACCAGGCCCGTGCCCTGGAGGATCGCCAGCGCGACCGTCAGATAACGCGTGTACTGCGTGATCTTGGCCGTGCCGGACTGCCCCTCCTTCTTCAGGGCTTCCAGGCGCGGGATCACGACGGTCAGCAGTTGGAGGATGATGCTGGCCGTGATGTACGGCATGATGCCGAGCGCGAAGATGGTCACCTGCAGCAGGGCGCCGCCGCTGAACATCTGCATCAGCCCGAGGAGACCACCCGAGTCGGCCTTGGAGACGCAGTACTGCACCTTCGAGTAATCGACGCCGGGGGCCGGGATGTGCGCCCCGAGCCGGTAGATGACGATGATGCCCAGCGTGAAGAGCAGCTTCTTGCGCAGGTCGGGCGTCTTGAACGCTCGGGCGAACGCGGTGAACACGGTGCCTCCTGCGACCCCCGCGCTATGCGTCAGAGGCGACGGGTCTGGATGGGATCGGTGACAGGGCAGCCCTACATCGTAAGGAGGCCACAGAGATTAACGGCGCCACCCTACCCGGCCCAGCGCTGAGCAGGAAACACACGCCACCCCTCCGGCGCCTGGTCGGCGACTGCCACAAGGGCGCATAAGACCGCAGAAGCCGCACCACGGCACCCCCCGGAGTGCGCCCGCGCACCGGTTCGCCCCTACCACGGGACGGGAGGTGGTCCGGACGGCGCACCTCACCGTGCACGCGCGGCCGTGCACGCCGAGTGAGACCGCCGCGGCGCTCCTTGCCGTACCGGACCCCGTACGGGCCCCGGACAGGCCGCTGGGCCCCTCTCCCGTACGGCGGGGGGTGCGGGGCCTCCCCCGGACGCGGAAAAGCCTGGCCGGTCACCTCCGAAGAGGCGACCGGCCAGGCTCAGTCCTGTCCCGCGGCTCAGACGAGCTCGGTGACCGTACCGCCGGCGGCGGTGATCTTCTCCTTGGCGGAGCCGGAGACGGCGTCAACCGAAACCTGCAGCGCCACGGAGATCTCGCCCTGTCCGAGGACCTTGACGAGGTGGTTGTTGCGCACGGCGCCCTTGGCGACCAGGTCGGCCACCGTGACCTCTCCACCCTCGGGGTAGAGCGTCGCGAGCTTGTCCAGGTTCACGACCTGGTACTCCGTGCGGAACGGGTTCTTGAAGCCCTTGAGCTTCGGGAGACGCATGTGGAGGGGCATCTGGCCACCCTCGAAGCGCTCCGGAACCTGGTAACGAGCCTTCGTACCCTTGGTACCACGGCCTGCGGTCTTGCCCTTGGACGCCTCACCACGACCCACACGGGTCTTGGCGGTCTTGGCGCCCGGAGCAGGCCGGAGGTTGTGGGCCTTCAGCGGGCTGTTCTCCGCCATGTCAGTCAACCTCCTCAACCGTCACGAGGTGGCGGACGGTGTGCACCATTCCGCGGAACTCGGGGCGGTCCTCCTTGACAACCGAGTCGTTCAGGCGCTTGAGCCCGAGCGAACGCAGGGTGTCGCGGTGGTTCTGCTTGCTGCCGATGTACGACTTCGTCTGCGTGATCTTGAGGCGAGCCATTACGCACCCGCTCCCGCACGCGCACGGAGCAGAGCCGCGGGGGCGACGTCCTCGAGCGGCAGACCGCGGCGGGCCGCGATCTCCTCGGGACGCTGCAGGCCCTTGAGGGCCGTCACGGTCGCGTGCACGATGTTGATCGCGTTGGACGAGCCAAGCGACTTCGACAGGATGTCGTGAACGCCGGCGCACTCGAGCACGGCACGCACCGGGCCACCGGCGATGACGCCGGTACCGGGGGAAGCCGGCTTGAGCAGGACGACGCCCGCAGCCTTCTCGCCCGTGATCGGGTGAGGGATGGTGCCCTGGATGCGGGGGACCTTGAAGAAGTTCTTCTTGGCCTCTTCCACGCCCTTGGCGATGGCCGCGGGAACTTCCTTGGCCTTGCCGTATCCGACACCGACGGTGCCGTCACCATCGCCCACCACGACCAGCGCGGTGAAGCTGAAGCGACGACCACCCTTCACAACCTTGGCGACGCGGTTGATCGCGACGACGCGCTCGACGTACGCGGTCTTCTCGGCGGCGCTGGCGCCACCGTCACGGCCCTTCCGGTCCCGCCGCTCGCCGCCACCGGCACCGCTTCCGCGGCGCTGGGGTCCAGCCATTGGATTTACCTCTCTCTGTTACGTCCGCTGTGCGTAGGAACCGGGGCTTAGAACTTCAGCCCGGCTTCACGGGCGGCGTCAGCCAGAGCGGCAATCCGCCCGGCGTACTGGTTGCCACCGCGGTCAAACACGACGGCCTCGACGCCTGCAGCCTTGGCACGCTCGGCGACCAGGGCGCCGACCTGCTTGGCCTGGGCGCTCTTGTCACCCTCGCCACCACGGATCGAGGTGTCCAGGGTCGACGCCGACGCGAGCGTGTGGCCCGCGATGTCGTCGATGACCTGGGCCACGATGTGGCGGTTGGAACGCGTCACGACCAAGCGGGGACGCTCCGGCGAACCGGAGATGTGCTTGCGGACGCGGATGTGGCGCCGCTTGAGAGCGGCACGCTTGTACGCGTCGCCCTTGGCGATCTTCACACCGTATGCCATGGCTACTTACCAGCCTTTCCGACCTTGCGGCGGATGACCTCGCCCGCGTACTTGACGCCCTTGGCCTTGTACGGGTCGGGCTTCCGCAGCTTGCGGATGTTGGCGGCTACCTCGCCGACCTTCTGCTTGTCGATGCCCTCGACGCTGAGCTTCGTGGGCGACTCGACCTTGAAGGTGATGCCTTCCGGAGCCTCGATGAGGATCGGGTGGCTGTAGCCCAGGGCGAACTCCAGGTTGGAGCCCTTCGCCTGGACGCGGTAACCGACACCGCTGATTTCGAGCGCCTTGGAGTAACCCGCGGTCACGCCGGTGATCATGTTCGCCACCAGCGTGCGGGACAGGCCGTGGAGGGCCTTGTTCTGACGCTCGTCGTTCGGGCGGGTGACGTTGAGCACGCCGTCCTCGCCCTTGGAGACCTCGATCGGCGCGGCGACGGTGTGCGTGAGGGAACCCTTGGGGCCCTTCACCGCGACCGTGCGGCCATCGATGGTGACGTCCACACCGGCGGGAACCTGGATGGGGAGCTTGCCGATTCGCGACATGAGCTTTCCTTCCTTTCCCGACTACCAGACGTAGGCGAGGACTTCCCCACCTACGCCCTTCTTGCCTGCCTGCTGGCCGGTCAGGAGACCGTGCGACGTGGAGATGATCGCCACGCCCAGGCCGCCGAGGACCTTCGGCAGGTTGGTGGACTTCGCGTAAACACGCAGACCCGGCTTCGAGATCCGCTTGATGCCGGCGATCGAGCGCTCGCGGTTCGGGCCGAACTTCAGCTCGAGGACGAGGTTCTTGCCGACCTCGGCGTCCTCGACCTTCCAGCCGGTGATGAAGCCCTCCTGCTGGAGGATCTCCGCGATGTGCGACTTGATCTTGCTGTGCGGCATCACGACGGTGTCGTGGTACGCCGAGTTCGCGTTACGCAGACGCGTGAGCATGTCTGCGATGGGATCAGTCATGGTCATGAATTGGCCTTCGGCCTCTCTCGCCGGGGTTTCCTGTATGCGCCATCCCTCTCCCCACTCAGTGGCGGGACGGGTGCGGTGCGGGGACCTACGGCGTAGTAAGTCGGTCTTGGGCGGCAGGCGCCCAACCCTTCAAGCCTACGGCATGAAAGGCGGGGCTCCTGCCGACCAGATGCTTACCGAGAGTCTCCGGAACTTCCCTGTGCCCGAGGGCAGAGGGGAGTTACCAGGAGCTCTTGGTCACGCCCGGCAGCTCGCCACGGTGAGCCATCTCACGAAGGCACACGCGGCACAGGCCGAACTTGCGGTAGACGGAGTGGGGCCGGCCGCAGCGCTGGCAGCGGGTGTACCCGCGAACGCCGAACTTCGGCTTACGGGCGGCCTTAGCGATCAGAGCCTTCTTCGCCACGGTCAGTTCTCCTTGAACGGGAAGCCGAGGTGACGAAGGAGGGCACGACCCTCGTCGTCGTTGGTCGCCGTGGTGACCACGGTGATGTCCATGCCCCGGACCCGGTCGATCTTGTCCTGGTCGATCTCGTGGAACATGACCTGCTCCGTGAGACCGAAGGTGTAGTTGCCACGGCCGTCGAACTGCTTCGGCGACAGGCCACGGAAGTCACGGATACGCGGCAGCGCGAGCGACAGCGTACGGTCCAGGAACTCCCACATCCGGTCACCGCGGAGGGTGACGTGGCAGCCGATCGGCTGACCCTCGCGCAGCTTGAACTGCGCGATGGACTTGCGGGCCTTGGTGACGGCCGGCTTCTGACCGGTGATCGTGGTGAGGTCGCGGACGGCCCCGTCGATCAGCTTGGAGTCGCGGGCGGCGTCGCCCACACCCATGTTGACCACGATCTTGACCAGACCGGGAATCTGCATGACGTTCTCGTACGAGAACTCCTCACGCAGCTTGCCGGCGATTTCCTCGCGGTAGCGCGTCTTCAGACGCGGCGCAGTGGTGGCAGTCATCAGATGTCCTCACCGGTCCGCTTGGCAACGCGGATCTTGTTGCCCTCGTCGTCAAAGCGGTAGCCGACGCGGGTGACGACCTTGTTGCCGTCCTTCTCCACGACGAGCTGCACATTGCTGACGTGGATCGGGGCCTCGGTGGTGACGATGCCACCGGTCTGCGAGCCGCGAGCCGTCTGACCGGCCTTGGTGTGCTTCTTGACCCGGTTGACACCCTCGACGAGGACGCGGTCCTGAGCGGGGTAGGCCACGATGACCTTGCCCTGCTTGCCCTTGTCCTTACCGGTGATGACCTGGACCAGGTCGCCCTTCTTGATCTTCATGCTTACAGCACCTCCGGCGCGAGCGAGATGATCTTCATGAACTTCTTCTCGCGCAGCTCCCGGCCCACCGGGCCGAAGATGCGGGTGCCGCGGGGGTCGCCGTCGTTCTTCAGAATGACGGCGGCGTTCTCGTCGAAGCGGATGTACGAGCCATCCTGACGACGACGCTCCTTGACGGTGCGAACGATGACGGCCTTGACGACGTCACCCTTCTTCACGTTGCCACCGGGGATCGCGTCCTTGACGGTGGCGACGATGACGTCACCGATGCCCGCGTAGCGGCGACCCGAGCCACCGAGAACACGAATGGTGAGAATTTCCTTCGCACCCGTGTTGTCGGCGACGCGCAGTCGCGACTCCTGCTGGATCACGTCTATCTCCTGATCGTCTGCCGGTTCCCGGCGGGCGCCTCTCCGTCACCGGAGAGGCGCCCCACCGAGCCTGGCGGAACTGACCCGAGGGGTATGCCCCTCAGGAATTACTTGGCCTTCTCGAGGATCTCGACGACGCGCCAGCGCTTCGAGGCGGACAGCGGACGCGTCTCCATGATGAGGACGCGGTCGCCGACGCCGGCGGAGTTCTGCTCGTCGTGGGCCTTGAGCTTGTTCGTACGGCGGATGACCTTGCCGTACAGCGCGTGCTTGACACGGTCCTCGACGGCGACGACGACGGTCTTGTCCATCTTGTCGCTGACGACCAGACCCTCACGGGTCTTGCGGAATCCGCGGTCGATCTTGCTGGTCTCAGTCACAGTCTTCTCGCTCATCAGGCGCTCTCCACCGTCTCGATGCCCAGCTCGCGCTCGCGCATCAGGGTGTAGATCCGGGCGATGTCCTTACGGACGGACTTGAGCCGGCCGTGGTTCTCGAGCTGGCCCGTCGCCGCCTGGAAGCGGAGGTTGAACAGCTCTTCCTTGGCTTCGCGGAGCTTGTTGAGGAGCTCCTCGTTGCCCAGCTCGCGCAGCTCGGACGCCTTGGTACCGGCCGACATCACGACTCACCTGCCTCGCGCCGAACGATCCGGCACTTCATCGGAAGCTTGTGAGCAGCGCGGGTGAGCGCCTCACGAGCAATCTTCTCGTTCGGGTAGGACAGCTCGAACATCACCCGGCCCGGCTTGACGTTCGCGATCCACCACTCGGGAGAACCCTTACCGGAACCCATGCGGGTCTCGGCGGGCTTCTTCGTGAGGGGACGGTCCGGGTAGATGTTGATCCAGACCTTGCCGCCACGCTTGATGTGACGGGTCATCGCGATACGAGCGGACTCGATCTGACGGTTCGTCACGTACGCCGGGGTCAGCGCCTGGATGCCGTACTCGCCGAACGCAACCTGCGTGCCACCCTTGGACATACCGCTGCGCTTCGGGTGGTGCTGCTTGCGGTGCTTGACCCTACGGGGGATCAGCATTTCGGTCAGGCCTCCGTTCCGGTGCTCTCAGCAGCCGGAGCAGCGGCGGCGGGGGCGTCGGCCTTGGGGGCCTCGGCTGCCGGCGACTGCTGCGGCTTACGGCCGCGACCGCCACGCTCGCCGCCGGTGCGGCCACCGCGGCCGGCCGGGCGGTCAGCGCCGCCACGAGCCGGACGGTTGCCGGCGCGGGCCGCGGCGTTCTCGGCGCGAACCTCGGCGATGTTCTTGACGTCGCCCTTGTAGATCCAGACCTTCACGCCGATGCGGCCGAAGGTCGTCTTGGCCTCGAAGAAGCCGTAGTCGACGTTGGCCCGGAGCGTGTGCAGGGGCACGCGGCCCTCGCGGTAGAACTCCGAGCGGGACATCTCGGCGCCGCCGAGACGACCGCCGCACTGGATCTTGATGCCCTTGGCGCCGGCCTTCATCGAGCTCTGCATACTCTTGCGCATCGCACGACGGAAGGAGACGCGGGAGGAGAGCTGCTCGGCGACGGCCTGGGCCACGAGCTGAGCGTCCACCTCGGGGTTCTTGACCTCGAGGATGTTGAGCTGGACCTGCTTGCCGGTCAGCTTCTCCAGCTCGCCGCGGATGCGATCGGCCTCGGCGCCTCGGCGACCGATGACGATGCCCGGACGGGCGGTGTGGATGTCAACGCGGACGCGGTCGCGGGTGCGCTCGATCTCGACCTTCGAGATGCCGGCCCGCTCCATGCCCTTCGTCATCATGCGACGAATGGCGACGTCTTCCTTGACGTAGTCCTTGTACAGCTTGTCGGCGTACCAGCGGGACTTGAAGTCCGTGGTGATGCCGAGCCGGAACCCGTGCGGGTTTACCTTCTGGCCCATTACCGGGTTCCTTCCTTGCTGCTGACGACCACGGTGATGTGGCTGGTCCGCTTACGGATCCGGTAGGCACGGCCCTGGGCACGCGGACGGAACCGCTTCAGGGTCGGACCCTCGTCCACGTACGCCTCGCTGATGACCAGCGAAGAGGCGTCGGTGTGGTCGTAGTTGTGTGCAGCGTTGGCGATGGCGCTGTCCAGCACCTTGCCAACCGGCACGCTCGCGGCCTGCGGGGCGAAACGCAGGACCGCCTGAGCCTCCGTGGCGTCCATGCCACGGATGAGGTCCACCACGCGGCGGGCCTTCATGGGCGTGACGCGGATGTACCGCGCCTGGGCCCTGGCTTCCATGGTTGTCCCTTCGGTGTAAGTCATAGTCGTTTCCACCCCGCGCTAGCGGCGCTTCGACTTCCGGTCGTCCTTGACGTGGCCGCGGAAGGTGCGAGTCGGCGAGAACTCGCCGAGCTTGTGGCCGACCATCGACTCGGTGACGAACACCGGGACGTGGATCTTGCCGTTGTGCACCGCGATGGTGTGACCCAGCATGGCCGGGACGATCATCGAGCGACGGGACCAGGTCTTGATGACGTTCTTGGTGCCTGCCTCGTTCTGTACGTCCACCTTCTTGATGAGGTGGCCGTCGACGAAGGGCCCCTTCTTGAGACTGCGCGGCATCTAAACCCGCTCCTAGCGCTTCTTGTTCGTCTTGCGGCGGCGGACGATGTACTTGTTGCTCGCCTTCTTGGGAGAACGAGTACGACCCTCCTTCTGACCCCACGGCGAGACCGGGTGGCGACCACCGGAGGTCTTGCCCTCACCACCACCGTGCGGGTGGTCAACCGGGTTCATCGCGACACCGCGGACGGTCGGGCGAACGCCCTTCCAGCGCATACGGCCGGCCTTGCCCCAGTTGATGTTCGACTGCTCGGCGTTGCCGACCTCGCCGATCGTGGCGCGGCAGCGGGCGTCGACCAGGCGGATCTCACCCGACGGCATACGAAGGTGGGCCATGGTGCCCTCCTTCGCCAGCAGCTGCACGGAGGCACCCGCGGAACGGGCGAACTTCGCGCCGCCGCCGGGCCGCAGCTCGATGGCGTGGATGGTCGTACCGACCGGGATGTTGCGCAGCGCCAGGTTGTTGCCGGGCTTGATGTCGGCGGTCGGACCGTTCTCGACACGGTCGCCCTGCGACAGGCCACGGGGAGCGACGATGTAACGCTTCTCGCCGTCCGCGTAGTGCAGCAGCGCGATGCGCGCGGTGCGGTTCGGGTCGTACTCGATGTGCGCGACCTTGGCCGGCACGCCGTCCTTGTCGTGACGACGGAAGTCGATCACTCGGTAGGCGCGCTTGTGGCCACCGCCCTGGTGGCGAACGGTCACACGACCGGCGTTGTTACGGCCGCCCTTGCTGTGCAGGGGGCGGACCAGCGACTTCTCCGGCGTGGACCGCGTGATCTCGACAAAGTCGGCGACGCTGGAGCCACGACGGCCCGGGGTCGTCGGCTTGTACTTGCGGATACCCATTGTCTCTCAGTCCTCGGAAGAATTCCGGATCCTGGACGTCTCGACCTCCGTCAGGAGGTCGGGCCGCCGAAGATGTCGATACGGTCGCCCTCGGCGAGGGTCACGATGGCGCGCTTCGTGTCGGAGCGCTTGCCGAAGCCGGTCTTGGTGCGCTTGCGCTTACCCTGCCGGTTGATCGTGTTGACCCCGGTGACCTTGACCGAGAAGACCGCTTCCACGGCCTGCTTGATCTGGGTCTTGTTGGAGCCGGGCGCGACGATGAACGTGTACTTGTTCTCGTCGAGCAGCGCGTAGCTCTTCTCGGAGACCACGGGCTTGACGAGAACGTCACGCGGGTCCGAGTACGTCTTGCTGGTAACGGTCGCCTCGCTCATCAGGCGTCGCTCCCTTCGGTCTCAGCGGTCTGGGGGCCAGACACGAAGGACTCGAAAGCGGCCTGGGTGAAGACCACGTCGTCAGAGACGATCACGTCGTACGTGTTGAGCTGGCCCGGCTCCAGGATGTGCACCTGGGGCAGGTTGCGCGCGGACAGCCACGCGGCCTCGTCGGCGCGGTCGACGACCAGGAGCAGGTTCTGGCGCTCCGAGATCTTGCCGAGCAGCGTCTTGGCGGCCTTGGTGGAGGCGGCACCCTCGACCACGCCGGTGACGACGTGGATGCGGGAGTGACGGGCCCGGTCGGAGAGGGCACCGCGCAGGGCGGCGGCCTTCATCTTCTTCGGGGTCCGCTGCGAGTAGTCGCGCGGCTGCGGGCCGTGGACGACGCCACCGCCGGCGAACTGCGGGGCGCGGGTCGAACCCTGGCGGGCGCGGCCGGTGCCCTTCTGGCGGTACGGCTTCTTGCCACCACCGCGGACTTCACCGCGGCGCTTGGTCTTGTGCGTGCCCTGACGGGCAGCCGCGAGCTGAGCGACAACGACCTGGTGGATCAGCGGAACGCTGGTCTTCGCGTCGAAGATCTCCGCGGGGAGCTCGACGGTACCGGCCTTGTCGCCTGCCGGCGAAAGGATGTCAATGGTGCTCATTACCTCAAGCCCCCTTGGCCGCGGTACGGACCAGGACGAGGCCGCCGTTCGGACCGGGGACCGCGCCCTTGATGAGGAGCAGACCCTTCTCCGCGTCAACCGCGTGGATGGTCAGGTTCTGGGTGGTGACGCGCTCGTTACCCATACGGCCCGCCATGCGCATGCCCTTGAAGACACGCCCAGGGGTGGCGCAGCCACCGATGGAACCGGGGGAACGGTGCTTGCGCTGGGTGCCGTGCCCGGCGCCGAGGCCCTTGAAGTTGTGACGCTTCATGACACCGGCGAAGCCCTTGCCCTTGCTCTTGCCCGTGACGTCGACCTTGACGCCGGACTCGAACACCTCGGCGGTGACCTCCTGGCCCAGCGTGTACTCGCTGGCGTCAGGGGTGCGGAGCTCCACCAGGTGGCGGCGCGGGGTGACGTCGGCCTTGGCGAAGTGACCCTTGAGGGGCTTGTTCACCTTGCGCGGGTCGATCTCGCCGAAGGCGATCTGGACCGCTTCGTAGCCGTCGTTGTCGTTGGTGCGGACCTGGGTGACGACGCAGGGCCCGGCCTTGACGACGGTCACCGGGACGACCCGGTTGTTCTCGTCCCAGACCTGGGTCATGCCGAGCTTCTCGCCCAGGACGCCCTTAATGTTCTTAGCCATCTCGCGCGTCACCTCAGAGCTTGATCTCGATGTCGACGCCCGCCGGCAGGTCGAGACGCATCAGCGAGTCAACCGTCTTCGGCGTGGGGTCGAGGATGTCGATGAGGCGCTTGTGCGTGCGCATCTCGAAGTGCTCGCGCGAGTCCTTGTACTTGTGCGGCGACTTGATGACGCAGTACACGTTCTTCTCAGTGGGCAGCGGCACCGGGCCCGCGACCGACGCACCAGTGCGGGTCACCGTCTCGACGATCTTCTTCGCCGAGGAGTCGATGACCTCGTGGTCGTAGGCCTTGAGCCGGATGCGGATCTTCTGTCCCGCCATGGCTACTAGTAGTCCTGTCTCTCGTAACGCTCTGGAACCCGAGGGCTCTCTGGACTCCTCCTCCGACCCACGCGGTCGGGCGTGTCGCATCCCCTCTACGAAAATCTCCCGAAGGAGATCCCAACCAAGGGGGTGCGGGCCCGAGGACCGCGGAACCGGGGGTGGAACACCCGCCGGGCGCCTGGCCGGCGCCCTGCCTCGCTTCCCGGAAGATTCCCGTACGTCCGGCCCCAGGGGCCGACGAGTACTGTGGGACTCGCTTCCGGTCCTCCCGGCGGGAGGCGCGCGACATTGACACTCAACCGAGCAACCTGGTCAGTGTGCCATACAGGGCGCGGGCCTGGCCAATCGAGTCGGGAATCCTACCCCGCGCAGGCGACTGCTCAAACGCGGGCGCGCATCCGGCGGCGCGCACGGGCCGGACCGGCCCCCTCCTCCGGCCCGCCGCGGCCCGCCCGGAGTGCGCCACCCCACTCCCCCGCCGGGCAACCCCCCGGCCCCCGCCTCCGTCTTCCTCCTGCGCGGGCGCGGCCCACCGGCCGCCGGCCTGCCGTGGAGTGCCAGGGAAGTACGCGGGACGGGGCAGGCCGTGCCCCCGCCGCGGGAGAAGCGGACGGAGTACGCGGCGTGACGGATCGATCCAGGGGCGTGGACCGGCGGGCGGCCCTGCTGGCCGCCGGGACCGCCGCCGCGGCCGCCGCCCTCGCCGGGTGCTCCGTGCCGGCCCCCCGACGGCGCGGCCCCGCCCCCGACCCCGCGCCCGGACTGCCGATCAGCGGCGCGCCGCGGGCCCTGCTCCTCCAGGTGCTGGCGCACCCGGACGACGACCTGTACTTCATGAACCCGGACACCCGCGAGGCCCTGGACGCCGGGACGCCCGTGGTCTGCGTCTACCTCACCGCGGGCGAGGCCGACGGGGTCAACAGGATCCCCGGCGCCCCGCGCCCCGCGCCCGACCGCGCCGCGTACTCCGCCGCCCGCCACCAGGGCCTGCGGCAGGCCTACGCCGAGCTGCTGGGGCTGGACCGCTTCACGCCCTGGGACCGGACCGTGCTGCGCCTGGCCGGCGGCCACCGGGCCGAGGTCGACGTGCTGGCGGAGGGGGCGCGCCGGGTCGAGCTGGTCTTCCTCAACACCGCGATGCACACCGGGCGGGGCCGCCTCGGGCTGCCCAGCCTCTGGCAGGACCGCCGGCTCGTGCTGCGGACCGTCGTCGCCGACGGCTCGCCGGTGGAGCGGGCCGGCTCGTACACGTACGACAGCCTCATAGACGTCCTCGTCGAGCTGCTGGAGCGGTACCGGCCGACCGTCGTGCACACCCTGGACCCGGACCCCGACCTCCAGGCGAGCGGTGAGCGGCAGCGCCGCCGGGACAGCGAGCAGCGCGGCTACTCCGACCACGCCGACCACACCGCGGCCGGCTGCTTCGCCTGGGCGGCCCTGATCCGCTGGGTCGCCCGCGCGACGGGGCGCGGGGAGCCGGTGCCCGGCTTCGCCACGGCCTCGTTCCGGGGGTACTACAACCGGCACTGGCCCAAGAACCTGCCGCCGGCGGTGCTGGCGCGGAAGGCCGCCCACCTGGTCCCGTACGGCGGCTCGCCCGACTGGGAGTGCGGCAACCCCGCCGGCTGCGGCGACTACAACGTGGGCGGCGACCGGCCGCTGACCAACCGCAAGGGGTGGGTCCGTTCCACGTACCACCGCCATCCGGGGCCCCGGCCGGTGGTCGCCGCCGGGCCGGACGGCCGGCTCGCGGTGTACGGGGTGGTGGGGCTGCGGGCCGTGCGGTGGAGCGAGAGCGCCCCCGGCAGCGGCGTCCTGGACGGTCCGCGGGACCTCGGCGGCGGGCCGCTCGCCCCGGTGCTGGGCGCGGCGGCGACGGCGGACGGACGGCAGTTGCTGTTCGGGCTGCGGTTCGCGGCGCTCGGGGGGCACGGTTCGGACAACGAGCGGGAGATCGTGCTGCTGGAGCAGTCCGCGCCGGGCGGGCCCTTCGGGGCGTGGCGGGGGCTCGGCAACCCGTCGAGCGGCCGGGACCACGGCCGCCGCGTCGGGGTCCCGGTGGCGGTGGCCGCCCCGGACGGCCGGGTGCACCTCTTCGTGCGCAACGCGGAGAAGGGGCTGAGCACGCGGGTGCGCTCCGCGGTCACCGGCCGCTGGAGCGCCTGGCGGGACATGGGCGGCGGCGAGGTCCAGGACGGGGTGACCGCGGTCGTCGACGCGGCCGGGCGGGTGCACGTCCACGCGGCCGGGCACCACCACGTGCACCACTGGACCCAGGACGCCCCGGACGCCGACGTCACCGCCCGTACCCAGCTCACCGGCCACCCCGTGCCCGCCCACGCGCCGGCCGCGCTCCCCGCGCCGGACGGGTCCGTGGAGCTGTACTACCGGCCCGCGGCGAAGGCGGGGCTGGCAGCCGTGCGGGCGGACGCGGCGCCGGGGCCGCGGTTCGGCGGCTACGGGCCGGTGGCCGCGGCCCTCTCCCCCGGCGGGCCGGTGCTGCTCGGGCGCTCCTCGGAGGGCCGGGTCCAGGTCCGCACCGCCGAGGGCCTCGCGGTGCGGACGCGGGGGCCCGTCGCCCTGGACGGCACGGCCCTGCACCTCGACGGGGCGGGCCGGCCGGTGGTCGTCGGCTTCGGGCCGGACGCCGTGCCGTGGGTGTGGCGGCCGTAGGAACCGCGCCGGCGGCGCACGCCCCGCGCACGCGGTATAACGCCGCGTTATGGCCAAACGTGAGTACCCCGCCTCGTCGCGCTCCGGCACCCTGTTGCCGACCGCCCCCACAGACGCGCCGACCCAGCGCGTCCCGCGAAACGAGGACCTTATGCGTATTGCCAGGTTAGTGCCCGCTGCCGCCGCCGCAGCGGCCTGCGTCGTCGCCCTCTTCGCACCCAACGCGGCGGCCACCCCGGCGCCCCCGCTCCAGGACTCCCCGCCGCCGTCGGCCCAGATCATCGGCGGCGGCTACGCCCAGAACGCCCCGTGGGCCGCGCGTCTCCTCTCGAACGGGAGGGAGACCTGTTCGGCGACCATCATCGCGCCGACCTGGATCCTCACCGCCAAGCACTGCGTCAGCGGCGGCGGCCTCTCGTTCCGCATCGGCAGCCTCGACCAGCACAGCGGCGGCACGGTCGCCAACGGCGCGCAGACCTACACCCACAGCTCGGACCTGGCGCTCGTGCGGCTGGACCGCTCGGTGCAGGCGACCTACTCGCGGCTCGGCCAGCCCGGCTCGGTCAGCGTCGGGCAGAGCGTGCAGGTGTGGGGCTGGGGGGCCACCTCCCAGTGCGGCTCCGAGGCCACCTGCCAGTCCCGCTACCTGAAGGTCGCCAACGTGACGGTGACCGGCGGCTGCGGTGACGCCTACGGCGGCTCGGCCATCTGCGCCCGCCGCGGCAACGGCATCACCGCCGGCGGCGACTCCGGCGGCCCGATGACGGCCAACGGCGTCCAGGTCGGCGTGGCCTCCACCAGCGACCGGCAGACCACGACCGCGTACACGAACGTGACGGCGTACCGGTCCTGGATCCAGTCCATCGCGGGCGTCTGAGAGTCCGTCTCCCCCGAGAACGTAGGGCCTCCGCACCCCACCGCCCTGGGGTGCGGGGGCCCTACAGCCATCCGTGGCGCTCCGCGATCCGCACCGCGTCGACGAGGGTGCGGGCGTGGAGCTTCCCCACGGCCGACGACAGCCGGTTGCGCACGGTCCCCACGCTGAGGAAGAGGTCGGCGGCGATCTCCCGCGAGTGGGCGCCGGCGGCGGCCAGCCGGAGGGCCTCGGCCTCCTTGTCGGTGAGCGGGCTGGGCGCGGACCGCTCCGCCCCGCGCATCCGGGGGTCGATGACCCGGCCGCCCGCGGCGATCCGGCGGACGGCGTCGGCGGTCCGCGCGGCGCTGGTGCTCTTGAGCAGGTATCCGGCGGCCCCGGCGTCCAGGGCCCGGCGCAGATGGCCGGGACGGTCGAGCGCGGTGAGCATCAGCGGGGCGCACGCGGGCCGGCTCCGGGCCAGTCGGGCGGCGACGGCTATCCCGTCCAGGCCGGGCAGGTCGATGTCGAGCAGCGCCACGTCCGGACGCAGCCGCTCCGCCTCGGCGAGGGCGGACGGGCCGTCCGCCGCCTCGCCGACCACCCGGATGCCGATCTCGGCGGCCAGGAGTGCGGCGAGCCCGGACCGCACCACGTCGTGGTCGTCGACCACCAGCACCCTGATCACAAGATCGATTATGGCCGAGCGGGGCCGGCCGCCGGCCCGTCGGCTCCGGGGTGCGTGTGCTGCGGCTCCGGGGTGCGGAGCCGCAGCACACGGGGTTCACCCGGTCGTCAGAGCCCGTTCCCAGGGAACGAGTTCGTCGTCCGGCCGGGCGTCCCTGCCGGCGGAGTACGTGACCGCGCCGACCGTGACCTCCAGCAGGTGGGAGGAGAAGACCCGGAGGAACTTCTGCCTGCTGAGGGTCGCCTGCCCGGAGAAGACCCGCGCGAGGAACGCGCCGACGTCAGCGGCGGCCACCTCGTCGAAGGTCCAGTCGTCCAGGAGGACCCGTACGGAGTCCGCGTCGGGCGACCCGCCCATGAGGCCGACGTACACCTCGGAGCCGCGCAGCGTGCCGTCCCAGTCGGCGAACCAGCCGCCGTCCTCGACGTCGCGCTGCTCGAAGGCGGCGCCCTCGGCCCCGCAGGACTCCAGGGCCGCCTCCGCGAGGGCCACCGGGGCGAACTTCCCGTCGTGCCGGGGGGTCACAGCCATCTCCCCACTCTCAGGTCCCAGTGCCGCTTGCGGCCCCACTTCACCCGGAAGACCGTACGGGCCTTCTTGATGCCGAGCGTCCGCTTGAAGCCCACGGCACTCCATCCGATGCCGAAGTTCTTCCGGTTGAAGAAGCCCTGGCGGCCCCGGTGCATGTCCCCGAAGAGCCGGCTGCGCTCGCCGAAGAAGCGGTTGTTGTTCCAGGATGCCCCGCGGGCGCGGTACTGCATGACCGCCTTGGTGTACTTCTTCTTCTTCTTGTACGCCTTGTAGGCGCGGTATCCGGTCTTCGCGGCCCGGTAGGCCTTGCCGCAGTGCCGGTAGCAGGCCCATCCGACGCGGACCGCCGCGACGACCAGCGGGACCCAGCGGCCGTCGAGGTCGTACTTGTTGACGGGGTCGCCGTAGGCGTACTCGTACCGGTTGGCGCTGCCTCCGGGCACGGGGTCGGTCTGGAGGAAGCGGCCCGTCCGCGGGTCGTACAGGCGTACGCCCATGAGCACGAGCCCGGTCGGCGTCTCGCTGGAGCGCTGCTTGCCGCCCAGCCAGCCGTAGCGGGCGGGCGCCTGCCCGGTGCGGGGGTTGCCGTACTCGTCGCTGTCCAGCGCCACCGGGGCCTGCGCGGCGTCCAGGGGGAGCTGGAGGGCGACGCCCCCGTGGATGGACGTGAGGTGCAGGACCGTGTCCCCGGTCTTGCCGGTGGTGGCGGCCAGGTCCCCCGACGCGGAGTCGACGTTGCGGGTCACCGCTCCGCCGGCGGTGTCCTCGACGATCCAGCGGGGGTTGTCGCCGTCGCCGTCGTAGTGGTTCCGCTTGGACGCGGTCTGCGTCCACGTGCCGCCGTTGTTGGTCTCGGTCCGCCAGGAGCGCAGGCGCAGCGCCGCGTCGAGCAGCCAGGTCTGGCGCTGCCCGCCGGCGGTCTGCTGGTGGACGAGGTCGTTGGCGTAGTAGCTCAGGGAGCCGTGGTGCGGGGTGGCCGTGGTGCGGCCGAAGGCGTCGTAGCCGTAGCCGGCGTCGACGAGGCGGTCGGCGGTGTCGTAGCCGTGGTTGGCGGTGGTCCCTCCCGTGGTGGGGCAGTCGGCGCCCGGCGAGCCCGCCGCCGTGGTGAGCGCCGTGCGGTTGGAGCGGGCGTCGAAGGTGTACGAGCGGCGGGTGCAGACGGTGTCCGCCGTGTCCTCGACCGCGGTCAGCCGGCCCGCGGCGTCGTAGCGGTAGCTCTGGTCCGACCAGCCGGCGTGGGTGGTGACCTGCCCGTGGACGGACTCGGTCACGGTGTCGGAGTAGACGATCGCACCGTCGGCGTCACGGGTGTACGTGCGGTCGACGGTCGCGCCCGTGGTGTCCTCGGTGGTGGTGAGGGTGTAGCCGCCGGGCAGCTTCTCGGTGGCCACGGACTCGTCCGCGTCGTAGGTCGCCCGGAAGACGCCCGCGACGGAGTCGGTGGTCGAGGTGGCCAGGCCGCGCGGCTCGGCGCTGTGGTCGTAGGTGTACGTGACGGTCGAGGGCACGCTGTCCGTGACCTTGACGGGGCGGTCGAGCAGGTCGTACTCGGTGCTCGTCCGGCCCCCGTCCGCGTCGGTGTACGCGATCTGGCGGCCGAGCTTGTCGAACGCGCGGGTGATGGCGCCGCCGGTGGGCGAGACCGTCCTGAGGGCGCGGCCGGTCACCGGGTCGTACTCGGTGGTGACCTCCGGGACGGCCGCGCCGGCGGTGCCGGTGACGGTCGTCCTCTCCGGGCGGCCCGCCCCGTCGTGGGTGGTGGTGGTCGTGCGGGTGGCCCCGTCGGCGCTCTCCACGACCTTGGCCGCGTTGCCCCACCAGTCGTACTCGGTGGTGCTCACCGGCAGGGTCGCGGGGTTGGTCCCGCCGGTGATCGCGCTCGCCGGACCGGTGGAGCAGACCAGGTCGGCCCACTCCGGGCGTCCCTCGCAGGCGCCGGCGCCGGTCGCCGACCAGTAGGTGGTGACGGTGGTGGCGGCGTCGGCCCCGTTGGAACCGGGCGAGACCGTCTTCGTCTCGCGGCCCTGGGCGTCGTACGCCTTCCGGGTGGTGATGGCGGCCCCGCCGGGGTCCTGGACCGTGCTGGTGGGCAGGCCCTTGGCCCAGTCGTAGGCCGTCCGCGTGACGCGGGTCTCGGCGTGGACGGCCGGGTGCTCGCGGACCTGGGCGCCCGTGGTGACCGTGGTGGCCTGGTCCTTGACCTTCGCCGTGCCGTCGGTCGGGCGGCCCTCGTCGTAGCCGGTGGTCTTCCAGGACCGGGCGACGACCGAGGAGCCGGCCGGGACGAGGGTGGTGGCGCCGGACTTCAGGTCCGCGGTGAGGTCGATCCGCCGCAGCGGCCCGAACTCCTCCAGCTCGCGCGTGCCGCTCTCGTTGTAGACGCTGCGGGTCGCCAGCAGGTCGGCCCGCTCCGCGGGGCTGAGCCCGGCGATGCCCAGCTCGGCCTGGACGGCCCGGTCGGCGGCGCTCAGGCCGAGGGCCACCGCGCGGTTGGCGGCGGTCAGCTCGCGGACGGTGGAGCCGAAGCGGTCGTACTCGGTGGTGCTGGTGTGCCCGCCGGGCGCCACCGTGTTGCTCTCCCGGCCGGAGACGCCCAGGTAGTGCAGCTCGGCCCGCCGGTAGTCGGCCGCGCCGAGCGCGCTGCCGGAGTGGGCGGTGGGCACGGAGTCGGCGGGGAAGACGGCCGTGGCGTCGGTGGGCACGTCGTTCTGCCCCCACGCCGCGACGTCCGCCGCGCCCATCCGGTAGGGCGCGGAGGTCCCGGTCAGCGGTACGTCGTAGACGATGCTGGTGGCCGCCGTGCCCTCCTCGACGTCCGTGGTGCCCTGCTTGAGACCGGCGCGGGACGCCTTCAGCAGCATCCCCTCACCGGCGGCGTCGGAGGCGCCCGCCTTGCCGTAGGTGAAGCTCCACGGCAGCTCCGACTGCTGGTGCAGCCAGATCACCCGGCCCGCGGAGTCGTAGGAGTACTGGGTCTGCGTGGTCTGGGACAGGTTGGGGTTCCACTGCTGGCGGAGCCGCCCCTCGACGTCGTACCGGTAGGTGGCGACCGCCTTGGACGTGGCCGCGGCCGCGCCGGGCTGGGTGGACCAGAGCCGGATCTCCTTGACCTGGCCCGCGTAGTCGCCGAAGTCCTCGGCGGTGGTGCTGCCGGTGGCCGTGGTGGCGGTGGCGTACACGAACTCCAGCGCGCGGCAGCCCTTGGTGGAGGGCGTCGCGGTGCAGGCGGCGGCGGTGGCCGCGGAGGTCGGGGCGATGACCCGCTTGGGCCGGGCGAGCTTCTTGCCGTCCACGGTCACCGTCTCGGAGACGATCGTGGTGGTGGAGTCGGCCAGCCCGTCCAGCAGGGTGCTGGAGACCTGCCAGGTCTCGGCCGCCGCGTCCGGCTTGGTGAACTCCGTGACGGTCCCGTCGGTGTCCGACAGGGTGAAGGAGGAGGCCACGCTCCCCCTGAGCGTCAGGTCCTCCGACCCGGCCTCGGCGATCCAGCCGTTGCGGGCCGCGTTCGCGGTGAAGTGGACCGCCTCGCCGTCGTCCATCAGCACGTCGACCGCAGTGTCGGAGACCCGGCGCAGGTGGGTGTAGTCGGACTCCGTCGTCTCGGCGACGGTGCCCACCACCCACTCCTTGCCGAAGACCGGCGCCTGCCCCTCCTGGTCGCCGCCCTTGCGGGGCGTACGGGAGGAGGCGGTGCGGGAGACGGCCAGGTCGAACGCGGAGGCGTCGGTGGCGGACAGCGTGTAGTCACCGGTGAGCAGGTTCAGCGAACCGGGGCCGACCTCGTCGGAGGCCGCGCCCCCGGCCGCGCGGTCGACCACGACGCCGAGCGGCGCGGTGCTGCCGGCGGCGGAGTTCGGGCCGGTGAAGTCGGCCTTGATCTGGACCGTGCCGTCCGGGTCGACGGTGGAGGTCGCGTTCCAGGTCAGGGCGGCGTTCCTGCCGTTCGTCAGCGGCACGGGCCACGCGCTCAGCGGGGCGCCGCCGGAGGTGACGTCGCCCGCGGGGATCTTCACCCACGGGTCGGCCTCGGAGCGCCGCCAGGAGAAGGAGACGGCGTCGTACTTGGCGGCCTCGGCCTCCGCCAGCAGCAGCAGCCGGCGTGCGGTGCGCTCGCCCTCGGTGGGCTGGACGAACCCGCCGGGGCCCGCGTGGAAGGTGTACTCGATCGCCTCGGACTTGTTGTCCGCCTTGTCGACCGCGCGCACGTGGAGGGTGTGGGTGCCGTCCTTGGGCGGGGCGACGCTGATGTTCTTGGCGGTGGCGGCCCCGTCGGTGGCGACCTTGGTCCAGGTCACCCCGTCCAGCGACCACTCCAGCCAGTGGTGGTCGGACCCGCTCGGCGGCGTCACCGTGAAGACGCCCGCCGTGCCCGCGCCCTTGACCCACTGACCGCTCGGGTAGTCCGTCGAGGCGATCCTCGCCGGGGCGGAGGGGGCCCTGGTGTCGACCGTGAAGGTCTTCCACGCGGACCAGCCGGTGTTGTAGTGCGCGCCGTCGTAGGGGTTCGTACGGAACTTGTACGTCTTCCCCTCGGCCAGCACGCCCGCCGGCACCGTCACCGACGCGACCTGCCCGGAGGGCACGTACTTCGACACCAGGACGTTGCCGACCTGCGTGTTGGTGGCGTTGTCGAAGATCTGGAAGGTCCCGTTGACCTGGTCGCCGTTGGCGTCGACGAAGGTGTCGCGCAGCGTCGGCGTCAGGGTGTTGACCGTGTACGCGCCGCCGTAGGAGAAGTACGGCGGACCCGCCTCCTGCTTGGTGCCGGTACGGGGACGGTAGTTGTACGTCACCACCAGCTTGGGCGGGTTGGCGGCCGCGTTGGCGGAGTTGACCCGCTTCCACTGGGCCGTCGCCGCCTCGTCGGCGGCCCGCAGCCCCAGGTGGCCGCGGGACGCCTGGGCGGAGGCCCACTCCTGCACCAGCGTGGTGACGTCGGCGTTGATCCAGCCGTCCGGGGCGGACGTGCAGCCGGCGTTGCCCCTGGTCTCCGTCGAGGTGGCCCTCTTCGCCGTCCACGCGGGCTGCGCGGTCCAGCGCGAGGCGGTCGAGGCGGCCCCGGTGGACCACACCTCCCACGGGTGGGCCTTGCAGTCGGTGTTGCCGGAGTGGAAGTTCCACAGGGACAGCTTGGCGCTGGTCACCAGCGCGTCCCGCACCGGCGAGGTGTTCCAGGAGATGAAGGAGCGCGCGGTGCGCGGGGTGCCGTCGGCGTTCTTGGTGCCGGGGTTGCCCAGGTCCAGCTCCACGTCCGTGGACCAGTCGCGGGTCTCGCCCTGCTGGACGTAGGTGTCGAAGACGTTCGAGAGCGCCGAGGTGGACGGGTCCACGGTGACGGGGTACTTGGTGGCCGGGTCGGCCAGGAAGTCCGCGTCCGGGGTGACCACCAGCTCGACGGCGCCCTTGGCGCGGACGACCTTCATGGCGACCGGCACCCGGCGCGTGTGCTCGCCCGAGACCCCGTCGACCGTGGAGTCCCACATCACCGGGGCGGGCATCACCGCCCGCTTCTTGTTCTTCCGGTCGGTGAACAGCACGCTGCCGTCGGGCTGCCCCTTCGCCGTCAGCCCCTCGGCCTTGAGCGGCAGGGTGTACGTGTAGCCGGCGGCCGGGCGCTTCTTGATCTCGACGTACTGCTCGAAGCCCGTACGGGTCGCCTCGACGACCACGTCCGCTCCCGGCAGGGCCTCGGGGTACGTGGCCCGCGTCCCGTCGAGTTCGGGTGCGGGCAGTCCGCCCTTCCACTGGAGCGTGATCCGCTCGTCGCCCTCACCGAGGGTGACCAGGTCGCGGGCGGGGGCGCGGCCCGCCTCGGCCAGGGTGCGCGGCGGCGTGCCGCCCCTGCCCGCGAGGCTCAGCCCGTTGGGGTGGGCCTTGGCCTCGACGCGGCCGTCCGCCTCGCGCAGCGAGACGTCGATGTCGGTCCAGGCGCCGTTCTCCTCGAAGCGGACCGGGCCGGCCGTCAGCTCGGTGGTGAGCGAGCCGTCCTTGTTCACCCACGTCGTGGAGGTCTCGGTCCGCTCCGACAGCGCCTCGACCCGCTTGCCCCGCAGCTTGGCGGCGACCTTGGCGGAGAGGATGTCGGCGGCCTGGTCCGGGCCCTGGGGGACGGGCTGCTCGACGGCCGGGGTGTTCGGCGCCTGCCGGGTGAGGGCCACGGCGTGGCCGCCCTCCGTCACCAGGGCCATCTCCACCGCCAGCACCATGGCGGCCCCGAGGGCGATCCGCGGCAGAAGGCGTCTTCGCCGCTGGAGGACCAGTGACGATCCCTGCCACGCGGGAGGTATGTGCTCGGACACGGTGCCAACTCTCTGTTGTAGGGGGCACGAAACAGAGGCGATCCAAGCAAGGGGGCCGGGGCCGGAGAAGTGAAGGTTTCACGAACCGCGGAGAGTTCACCGCCCCGTCTCCTCCACGGCGGACGCACAGGTCGGGGGGCGCGGGGCGAGGCGGCGCACCGCTGCGGGACAATGTGCCCACACAAGGTGACAGAGCGTGAGGAAGGCGGCGAGGGGACGGATGCGGGGGGCGCCAGGCCGTACAGGAGGTGTGCCGCAGGGCGCGGGCGTGGCCTTCGCCGCGCTCGTCGTGCTGGTGGTCGGGTCGCTCGCGCTCGTCGCCCTGGAGGTGGCGGCCTCGCCGCTCGGCCGGCGGAGCGTGGTCGTCGGCCTGACCGTGCTGGTGCTGATGCCTGCGGTCATGCTGGGCCAGTACGCCCCGCCGCCGTACCGGCTGCCCTACCGCCGGCGGTGGGCGCTGCTGCTGGTGCAGGCGGTGCTGACCTACCTGCCGCTGCTGCTGTTCCACCACCGGTGGCTGAGCCTGCTCGGCTTCCTCGCGGGGGCCGTCCTGCTGACCCTGCCGGCGAACGCCTCCGTGCCGACCGCGCTGGCGGTCGGGGCGAGCGGTCCCCTGCTGGCCGCCACGGGCCTGATCGAGACCGACCGCAGCCCGCTGAACGTCCTGCTCGGTACGGCGATCACCGCGACCACGGTCTTCGCGGTCGCCCACCTGGCCCTGCTCACGGCCCGGCTGCACGGCAGCAGGGAGCACGCGGCGCACGTCGCCGAGCAGCGGGAGCGCGCCCGGATGCGGCAGGACCTGCACGACCTCGTCGGGTCGTCGCTGACGGCGATCGCGCTCCAGGGCGAGACGGCGCTGCGCGGGGCTCCCCCGCGGGACGCCGGGGCATCGGGCTGCGAGGGCCACCGCGAGGCGCTGGCGGAGATCGTCGCGCTGGCCCGCCGGCTCCACGACGACGTGCGCTCGATCAGCGGTCCGGACGGCGGCGGGCTCTCCCTCTCGGAGGAGCTGGCGCACGCCCAGCGGGTGCTGACGGCGGCCGGGGTGGAGGTGCGGACCGTGCTGCCGCCGTGCGTCGACCTCGACCCGGCCGCCATGAGCTGTCTGTCCTTCGTCCTGCGCGAGGCCGTCGCCAACGTCCTCCAGCACAGCCGGGCCACGACCTGCGCGATCACCCTGCGGGCGGACGGCGCCGCGACCCGGCTGACGGTCCGCAACGACGGGGCGCCGGCGGCTCCGGCCTCCGGGCGGCGGGGCACGGGCCTGGCGGGGCTGCGGGGCCGGGTCCTCGCCGTGGGCGGGACCTTCGCGACCGCCCTGGAGGACGGCGCCTTCACCCTGACGGCCACCGCGCCCGCGGCGGGCGTCCCGGCGGCCGACGCGCCGGCCGCGTGACGGGCCCGCCCGCGCGGCAGCCGCACGCGGGGGCCGCGCACGGCGAAGGGCCCCCGCCTCTCTTCCGAGAGACGGGGGCCCTTCTTGCGACTCAGAGAGCCACCAGGTCGAGCAGTCGAGCGACGACTACTTGTTGATCTTGGTGACCTGGCCGGCGCCCACGGTCCGACCACCCTCACGGATGGCGAACTTCAGGCCCTCCTCCATGGCGACCGGCTGGATGAGCTGGACCGACATGACGGTGTTGTCGCCCGGCATGACCATCTCGGTGCCCTCGGGGAGGGTCACGACGCCGGTCACGTCCGTGGTACGGAAGTAGAACTGCGGGCGGTAGTTGTTGAAGAAGGGGGTGTGACGGCCACCCTCGTCCTTCGACAGGATGTAGGCCTGGGCCTCGAACTCGGTGTGCGGCGTGACCGAACCGGGCTTGATGATGACCTGGCCGCGCTCGACGTCCTCGCGCTTGATGCCACGGAGGAGCAGACCGACGTTCTCACCGGCCTGGCCCTCGTCGAGCAGCTTGCGGAACATCTCGATGCCGGTGACCGTGGTGGTGGTCTTCTCGTTCTTGATACCGACGATGTCGACGGTCTCGTTGACCTTGAGGACACCACGCTCGATGCGACCGGTGACGACGGTGCCACGACCGGTGATCGTGAAGACGTCCTCGATCGGCATGAGGAACGGCTTGTCGACGTCGCGCTCGGGCTGCGGGATGGACTCGTCCACCGCGGCCATCAGGTTCAGGACCGACTGGCCCCACTCCTTGTCGCCCTCGAGCGCCTTGAGCGCCGAGACGCGCACGACCGGAAGGTCGTCGCCCGGGAACTCGTACTCGGAGAGGAGCTCACGGACCTCGAGCTCGACGAGCTCCATGATCTCCTCGTCGTCCACCATGTCGGCCTTGTTCAGCGCGACGACGATGTACGGAACGCCGACCTGGCGGGCCAGGAGCACGTGCTCCTTGGTCTGCGGCATCGGGCCGTCGGTGGCGGCGACCACGAGGATGGCGCCGTCCATCTGCGCGGCACCCGTGATCATGTTCTTGATGTAGTCCGCGTGACCGGGGCAGTCGACGTGCGCGTAGTGACGCGACTCCGTCTGGTACTCGACGTGCGCGATCGAGATGGTGATACCGCGCTGGCGCTCCTCGGGAGCCTTGTCGATCTGGTCGAAGGCCGAGGCCTCGTTCAGGTCGGGGTACGCGTCGTGCAGCACCTTGGTAATGGCGGCCGTGAGGGTCGTCTTACCGTGGTCGATGTGACCGATGGTGCCGATGTTGACGTGCGGCTTAGTCCGCTCGAACTTCGCCTTCGCCACGGGGTCCTCCTGGAGTGGTTCTGTACGCCTTGCTTCATCGGCGCCAGGTGATCTTTGCTGGGATGCCGGTGCCGGGGGCATCCGCCGCGTCGCTGTCTGCTCTGCGGCGGATGCCCTACCGGGCTCCGGTGACAAGCCTAAAGCGTGAGCTCGGGAGAGTTACTCGCCCTTGGCCTTCGCGATGATCTCCTCGGCGACGTTCCGCGGAACCTCGGCGTAGGAGTCGAACTGCATCGAGTAGCTTGCGCGACCCGAGGTCTTGCTGCGGAGGTCTCCGACGTAGCCGAACATCTCCGAGAGGGGCACGAGGCCCTTCACGACGCGAGCGCCGCTGCGCTCCTCCATGGCCTGGATCTGGCCACGGCGGGAGTTGAGGTCGCCGATGACATCGCCCATGTAGTCCTCGGGCGTGGTGACCTCGACGGCCATCATCGGCTCCAGGAGCACGGGAGAGGCCTTGCGGGCACCCTCCTTGAACGCCTGGGAACCGGCGATCTTGAAGGCGAGCTCCGAGGAGTCGACCTCGTGGTAACCGCCGTCGAGAAGGGTGACGCGGACGCCGACCATCTCGTAACCGGCCAGGATGCCGAACTGCATGGCTTCCTGGGCGCCCGCGTCCACCGAGGGAATGTACTCGCGGGGGATGCGGCCACCGGTGACCTTGTTGACGAACTCGTAGGAGGCGTCGCCACCCTCGATGGGCTCGAGGGCGATCTGCACCTTCGCGAACTGGCCGGTACCACCAGTCTGCTTCTTGTGCGTGTAGTCGATGCGCTCGACGGCCTTGCGGATCGTCTCGCGGTACGCGACCTGGGGCTTGCCGACGTTCGCCTCGACGCGGAACTCGCGCTTCATGCGGTCGACGAGCACCTCGAGGTGGAGCTCGCCCATACCACCGATGATGGTCTGGCCGGTCTCCTCGTCGGAGTGCACCTGGAAGGAGGGGTCCTCCTCCGAGAGCCGCTGGATGGCGACACCCAGCTTCTCCTGGTCACCCTTGGACTTCGGCTCGATGGCGACCTGGATGACCGGCGCCGGGAAGTCCATGGACTCCAGGATGACCGGGCTCTTGTCGTCGCACAGCGTCTCACCGGTGGTGGTCTGCTTGAGACCCATGACGGCGATGATGTCGCCGGCGCCCACCGATGCGATCTCCTCACGCTTGTTCGCGTGCATACGGTAGATCTTGCCGATGCGCTCCTTCTTGCCCTTGACGGAGTTCAGCACCGCGGTGCCGGCCTCCAGGCGACCGGAGTAGATCCGGACGAAGGTGAGCTTGCCGAGGTGCGGGTCGCTCGCGATCTTGAACGCCAGGCCGGAGAACGGCTCGTCGTCCGAGGGCTTGCGCTTGATGACGACCTCGGGGTCCTTGACGTCGTGGCCTTCGATGGCCTCGACGTCCAGGGGGGAGGGCAGGTAGCGGACGACCGCGTCGAGCAGGGGCTGGACGCCCTTGTTCTTGAACGCGGTGCCACAGAACACCGGGGTGACGGTGACGGAGTCGGCGCCGCCCTTCGAGGCCAGCGTGATGCGGCGGATCGCCTCGTGCAGCTGCTCCTGGGTGGGCTCGTTGCCCTCCAGGTACAGCTCCATCATCTGGTCGTCGTTCTCGGCGACGGCCTCCAGGAGCTTGCCGCGCCATTCCTCGGCGGCGTCCTTGAGGTCGTCCGGGATCTCGACGATGTCGTACATCTCGCCCTTGGCGGCCTCTTCGGGGTACACGAAGGCCTTCATCGACACGAGGTCGACGACGCCGCGGAAGTCCGCCTCGGCGCCGATGGGGAGCTGCATGACGATCGGGGTCGCGCCGAGGCGGTCCACGATCATGCTGACGCAACGGAGGAAGTCGGCACCGGTGCGGTCGAGCTTGTTGACGAAGCAGATGCGCGGAACGCCGTAGCGGTCCGCCTGACGCCACACGGTCTCGGACTGCGGCTCGACGCCCGCCACACCGTCGAACACGGTGACGGCGCCGTCGAGGACGCGGAGCGAACGCTCCACCTCGACGGTGAAGTCGACGTGACCCGGCGTGTCGATGATGTTGATGGTGTGGTCAACATCGTTGAGCGGCCAGTGGCAGGTCGTCGCGGCGGACGTGATCGTGATGCCGCGCTCCTGCTCCTGCTCCATCCAGTCCATCGTGGCAGCGCCGTCGTGGACTTCACCGATCTTGTAGCTCACACCGGTGTAGAACAGAATCCGCTCGGTGGTGGTCGTCTTGCCCGCGTCGATGTGGGCCATGATCCCAATGTTGCGGACCTTGGCCAGGTCAAGCGAAGTGGTGGCCATAAGGCTCTGTCTTCTCTCGGTCTCGATGGGGGTAGCGACTACCAGCGGTAGTGCGCGAAGGCCTTGTTGGACTCGGCCATCTTGTGGGTGTCCTCGCGCTTCTTGACCGAAGCGCCGAGGCCGTTGGAGGCGTCGAGCAGTTCGTTCATCAGGCGCTCGGTCATGGTCTTCTCGCGGCGGGCGCGGGAGTAGCCGACGAGCCAGCGCAGGGCGAGGGTGGAGGCGCGACCGGGCTTGACCTCGATCGGCACCTGGTAGGTGGCGCCACCGACACGGCGGGACTTGACCTCGAGCGAGGGCTTGACGTTCTCAAGCGCGCGCTTCAGCGTGATGACCGGGTCGTTGCCGGTCTTCTCGCGGAGGCCTTCCATGGCGCCGTAGACGATCCGCTCGGCGGTGGAACGCTTGCCGTCGAGGAGGATCTTGTTGATCAGCGACGTGACAAGAGGAGAGCTGTAGACCGGGTCGATGATGACCGGGCGCTTCGGGGCGGGGCCCTTACGAGGCATTCTTACTTCTCCTTCTTGGCGCCGTAGCGGCTGCGGGCCTGCTTGCGGTTCTTGACACCCTGGGTGTCGAGCGAGCCGCGGATGATCTTGTAGCGAACACCCGGCAGGTCCTTCACACGGCCACCACGCACGAGCACGATGGAGTGCTCCTGCAGGTTGTGTCCCTCACCCGGAATGTAGGCCGTGACCTCGATACCGGAGGTCAGACGCACACGCGCGACCTTGCGGAGTGCCGAGTTCGGCTTCTTCGGGGTGGTCGTGAACACACGCGTGCAGACGCCGCGACGCTGGGGCGAACCCTCGAGCGCGGGCGTCTTGTTCTTCTCGACCTTGTCCTGCCGGCCCTTCCGGACCAGCTGCTGGATCGTAGGCACTACTTCTCCGGTTTCTGTGTGCCGTTCGTGAAACTAACCTGGAACATCACCGACCCACGCGGTCGGGTGTGTCGAATACCGCGATCTCCACCCGAGGGGCGGAAGAGGCGCGAATTGCGGTGGCAATGACGGGCTCGCCGTGCGGTTGAGGACACGCACCGGAGCCCAGGCACACCCCAGGCACAAGGCTTGAGCGTACCTACCTCACGCACTGGGGTCAAAACAAATGCCGTCCACCCCCGCGCGGGCGGCCCTCCGGAGGCCGGCGGGAGCCCCCGCGCCGCCGGTCGGCGCACCTCCCCCGGCCGGTCGGCCGGGGCTTCCGCCGCCCGTGGAGGCGTCCGTACCCCCGGAGCCCGCCCCGCCCCCGCACGCCCGCCGCGCGGCCCGGAGAGGGACGGCGGGGGCCCTTCCCGGCCGAGCGGCCGGGAACGCCGGAAGGCGGGACCACCCCGTGACGTACCGGTGTGGTCCCGCCTTCCGGCGTCATGCGACGGCTGCGCGCCTACTGGTTGTACGGACCGTAGTCGTAGTCCTCCAGCGGGACGGCCTGGCCGGAGCCGGTGCCGAACGGCGAGTAGTCGATGTCGTCGTAGCCGACGGCCGAGTACATCGCGGCCTTGGCCTCCTCGGTCGGCTCGACCCGGATGTTGCGGTAGCGGGACAGGCCCGTACCGGCCGGGATGAGCTTACCGATGATGACGTTCTCCTTGAGGCCGATCAGGGAGTCCGACTTGGCGTTGATCGCCGCGTCGGTCAGGACCCTGGTCGTCTCCTGGAAGGACGCCGCCGACAGCCACGACTCGGTGGCGAGCGAGGCCTTGGTGATGCCCATGAGCTGCGGACGGCCGGAGGCGGGGTGACCGCCCTCGGTGACCACACGGCGGTTCTCGGTCTCGAACTTCGACCGCTCCACCAGCTCGCCCGGAAGCAGCTCCGCGTCGCCGGACTCGATGATCGTCACCCGGCGGAGCATCTGCCGGATGATGATCTCGATGTGCTTGTCGTGGATCGACACGCCCTGCGAGTTGTAGACCCGCTGGACTTCGCCGACCAGGTGCACCTGGACCGCACGCTGGCCGAGGATGCGCAGCACGTCGTGCGGGTTGGTGGCGCCGACGGTGAGCTTCTGGCCCACCTCGACCGCGTCGCCCTCGCCCACGAGCAGACGGGCGCGCTTCGAGATCGGGAACGCCGTCTCGTCGCTGCCGTCGTCCGGGGTGACGATGAGCTTCTTGGTCTTCTCGGTCTCCTCGATCCGCACGCGGCCCTTGGCCTCGGAGATCGGGGCGACACCCTTGGGGGTACGGGCCTCGAAGAGCTCGACGACACGCGGCAGACCCTGCGTGATGTCGTCACCGGCCACACCACCGGTGTGGAAGGTGCGCATCGTGAGCTGGGTGCCGGGCTCACCGATGGACTGGGCGGCGATGATGCCGACCGCCTCACCGATGTCGACCAGCTTGCCGGTGGCGAGCGAGCGTCCGTAGCAGAAGGCACAGGTGCCGACCGCGGACTCGCAGGTCAGGACCGAGCGGGTCTTGACCTCCTCGACGCCGGCGGCGACCAGGGCGTCGATCAGGACGTCACCGAGGTCGACGTTGGCGGGCGCGATGACCTTGCCGTCCACCACGACGTCCTCGGCGAGCATACGGGCGTACACCGAGGTCTCGACGTCGTCCGTCTTGCGCAGCACGCCGTCCGCGCCCTTGACCGCGATCTTCAGCTTGAGGCCGCGGTCGGTGCCGCAGTCCTCCTCGCGGATGATCACGTCCTGCGAGACGTCCACCAGACGACGGGTCAGGTAACCCGAGTCGGCGGTACGCAGGGCGGTGTCGGCCAGACCCTTGCGGGCGCCGTGCGTGGAGATGAAGTACTCCAGCACGGTGAGGCCCTCGCGGAAGGACGCCTTGATCGGACGCGGGATGGTCTCGTTCTTCGCGTTCGACACCAGACCGCGCATACCCGCGATCTGCCGCATCTGCATCATGTTTCCTCGGGCGCCCGAGTCGACCATCATGAAGATGGGGTTGGTCTTGGGGAAGTTCTCGTTCATCGCCTCGGCGACCTCGTTGGTCGCCTTGGTCCAGATCGCGATGAGCTCCTGCGTGCGCTCGTCCTTGGTGATCAGACCGCGCTCGTACTGCTTCTGGACCTTCTCGTCCAGCTCCTCGTAGCCCTTGACGATGGCCTTCTTGGCCTCGGGCACGACGACGTCGGAGATGGCCACGGTGACGCCCGAACGGGTCGCCCAGTGGAAGCCCGCCGCCTTCAGGTTGTCGAGCGTCGCCGCCACGATGACCTTGGGGTAGCGCTCGGCCAGGTCGTTGACGATCTCGGAGAGCTGCTTCTTGCCCACCGAGTAGTCGACGAACGGGTAGTCCTCGGGCAGCAGCTCGTTGAAGAGCGCGCGGCCCAGGCTGGTCCGCAGCCGGAAGGTGTCGCCCGGCTGGTACTCGGGCTCGCCCTCCTCGGCGACCGGCGGCACCCAGCCGCGGGGCGGCATGGTGCCGACCGGGAAGCGGATGTCGACCTTCGCCTGGAGCGACAGCTCGCGGGCGTCGAACGCCATGATCGCCTCGGCCGTGGAGCCGAAGGACCGGCCCGCGCCCTTGACGTCGCGGCCCTCTTCGTCCGTGGTGAGGAAGAAGAGGCCGAGCACCATGTCCTGGGTCGGCATGGTGACGGGACGGCCGTCGGCCGGCTTCAGGATGTTGTTCGAGGACAGCATCAGGATGCGGGCCTCGGCCTGCGCCTCCGCGGAGAGCGGCAGGTGCACGGCCATCTGGTCGCCGTCGAAGTCCGCGTTGAACGCGGTGCAGACGAGCGGGTGGATCTGGATGGCCTTGCCCTCGACGAGCTGCGGCTCGAAGGCCTGGATGCCGAGGCGGTGCAGGGTGGGCGCACGGTTCAGCAGCACCGGGTGCTCGGCGATGACCTCTTCGAGGACGTCGTACACGACGGTGCGGCCGCGCTCGACCATGCGCTTGGCCGACTTGATGTTCTGCGCGTGGTTCAGGTCCACCAGGCGCTTCATCACGAACGGCTTGAACAGCTCCAGCGCCATCGCCTTCGGCAGACCGCACTGGTGCAGCTTGAGCTGCGGGCCGACGACGATCACGGAACGCGCGGAGTAGTCCACGCGCTTGCCGAGGAGGTTCTGGCGGAAGCGGCCCTGCTTGCCCTTGAGCATGTCGCTCAGGGACTTCAGCGGGCGGTTGCCGGGACCGGTGACCGGGCGACCGCGGCGGCCGTTGTCGAACAGCGCGTCGACGGCCTCCTGGAGCATCCGCTTCTCGTTGTTGACGATGATCTCGGGGGCGCCGAGGTCGAGAAGCCGCTTCAGGCGGTTGTTGCGGTTGATCACGCGGCGGTACAGGTCGTTCAGGTCGGAGGTCGCGAAGCGGCCACCGTCGAGCTGCACCATCGGACGCAGGTCCGGCGGGATGACCGGCACGCAGTCCAGCACCATGCCCTTGGGCTTGTTGCTGGTCTGCAGGAACGCGGAGACGACCTTGAGGCGCTTGAGCGCACGGGTCTTCTTCTGGCCCTTGCCGGTACGGATGATCTCGCGGAGGCGCTCGGCCTCCTCCTCGAGGTCGAAGGACTCCAGGCGCTTCTGCAGCGCCGCGGCGCCCATGCAGCCGTCGAAGTACGTGCCGAAGCGGTCACGCAGCTCGCGGTAGAGCAGCTCGTCGCCCTCCAGGTCCTGGACCTTGAGGTTCTTGAAGCGGCTCCACACCTCGTCGAGGCGGTCGATCTCGCGCTGCGCACGGTCGCGCAACTGCTTCATCTCGCGCTCGGCGCCTTCGCGCACCTTGCGGCGCACGTCGGCCTTGGCGCCCTCGGCCTCCAGCTCGGCCAGGTCGGTCTCGAGCTTCTTGGCGCGGGCCTCCAGGTCGGCGTCGCGGCGGTTCTCGGTCTGCTGGCGCTCGACGGAGACGTGGGCCTCCAGGGACGGCAGGTCGCGGGTACGACGCTCCTCGTCCACGAACGTGATCATGTACGCGGCGAAGTAGATGACCTTTTCCAGGTCCTTCGGCGCGAGGTCCAGCAGGTATCCGAGGCGCGAGGGGACGCCCTTGAAGTACCAGATGTGGGTGACGGGAGCGGCAAGCTCGATGTGGCCCATCCGCTCACGACGCACCTTGGCGCGAGTGACCTCGACGCCGCAGCGCTCGCAGATGATGCCCTTGAAGCGGACACGCTTGTACTTGCCGCAGTAGCACTCCCAGTCCCGCGTCGGACCGAAGATCTTCTCGCAGAAGAGTCCGTCCTTCTCGGGCTTGAGCGTGCGGTAGTTGATGGTCTCCGGCTTCTTCACTTCGCCGTGCGACCAGGTCCGGATGTCGTCCGCGGTGGCAAGGCCGATCCGCAGCTCGTCGAAGAAGTTGACGTCGAGCACTTGTCGTCAATCCCTCTTTCGGGGTCTCGTCTCAATCAATGGTCTGAACGGGTCCGGGGAGGGGCGGGGGGGGGGGGGGGGGGGGGGGGGGGGGGGGGGGGGGGGGGGGGGGGGGGGGGGGGGGGGGGGGGGGGGGGGAGCGGGGGGGGGGGGGGGTGGTGGTGGTGGGATCCG
>NZ_JBVJCD010000060.1:0-34428 GCF_055588985.1 Streptomyces sp. NPDC041970 | reverse complement strand
GTTGGGGGGGTAAGCGATGGTGGGGGGGGGGGGAACCCGTCGGCGGGGGGACCAGGGGGGGCCGTCTGGGGGGGGGGGGAAAAGAAAAAGGGGGGGGGGGGGGGGGCGGGGGGGGGCCCCCCCCCCGGGCCGATGACGGCGGCGAGCGCGCCGAGTGCGGCGGCGGAGGCGATGAGCGTCTTCTTCACGGGGAGCATGACAGCAGAGATCGGCGGATGGTTGTACGGGGAAGGAGGGCCGGTTGCGGTCCGCCGGGTCGGCCGTGCGGTCGTCGAGGACGCCCGAGCGGGCGATGAGGTGGCCGAGTCGGGCGCGGCTGCCGCTGCCGCTGCCGAGCGGTGGCGGAGAGTTCGGCGATGTGGCCGCGGCAGGTGCGGACCTTCACGCCGAGGCGGCGGGCGATCACTTCGCCGTGCGCGGCATCGCCCGGCCGCACGATCTCGGTCCCTCTGGACAGGGCCACGGCCGGCCTCGGACAGGTCCCTCGCCCGCCTCCGGCAGTGGCGTGTGCCGCGGCCACTGCGAGCCCGCCTGTTCCACCACAGCATCCCGAAACGCTTCCAAAAGGACGCATCCGGGATACGTCCCGAACGCTGCGTGTCTCCAGCGGTAGTAGCACGACCAGTAGCTCACCACGCGCCGCTCCGTGCGGGCGAAGAAGGCCGGTTCCTAGCGATGAACTCCCCATAGAGGCGGCGCTGGGCCGAGCCCGGGACGGCGAGTCCTGGAAGACCCCGGCCGATCGCCTCGATGATCTCCAGCACGTATTCGCCGGCCAACCGCACCACGAACGGCACCACCCACGGCTCGCTCGACGCCACAAGGTGTTCGAGGTGCCGCTGGCGGACCCTGCCATAGCGGTGTCTTCACATGGTCAACGTCGATGTGCGACCTCCTGGCCGTCTCTCGACCAGTCAGCGGGGAGGAGCGGCGGGCAGCCGGCCCCACGCGCGCCTGAGCCGCACGAACGCCGCGAGCACGCCGATACCGAAGACAAGGGCACCGAGGCCGGCACGGCGCAACACGCCGGAGGTCACCCCGACAGCGACCGCGATCAGCGAGCGCGCCTCCCCGTGGTGGGTGGTGTCAGCCACGGCCTACTTCTTGTGCCACCTGGCGACCGGCAGGCCGCCGGGAACCTTGAGCTCGAACGCGCCGCCGACGGCGTTGTCCAGAGCGGAGACCGGGTCGTTGCCGGCCCCGAAGGCACTGATCGCCAGCAACTCCTTGAGTTCTGCTCCGGTGCCGCGGAACGCCTTGGCCCCTTGCATCGCCGTCCGCGCCCCGTCCGCGTCCATGGACTTGTTCATCCGCTCCAACAGGTCCGCGGAGACCCAGCAGCTCGGAATCTGGTCGAGGTCCCACTCGGCGTACCAGTGCGTGTCGTTGAGCCACTTGCGCGGGGGTACGTTGCCGTCCACGGCCACCAGGTAGAAGGTGAACTTGATGTTGCCGAGGGAGCGCCAGTCCGCGACGTTCGTGTGCTCGCTCGCCCTGCCCGCGGCCGCGTTGTCGTACGTCGACGCGATCTCCTGGAAGCTCGGAGGAGTCTTCGGGTCGGCGCCGGTGTAGTGGCGGATCGTCCACCGCTTGGCCAGCAGCGGCTCAGCCATCTTCCGGCGGACGGCCTTCACCTTCCGCAACTGCGCGGAGGCCTCCGTGATGCTGCCGAGGATGTCGAACTCGGCCTGTCCTTCGCCGGCCGAGAACTGCTGCGAGGTCATGTACCTCATGAGCTCCCAGGCTTCGTCGTCCGAGTGCCCCGACTTCTTGAGAGCGGCGACGATCTGCTCCGGCGTCTTCGCCGCGCGCAGGTCGTCCTCCGCGGTCCGCTGGATGTACGCGGCTCCGGAGCCGTGGTGCGCGTCGGGCGCCCGCTGCACGTCCTGCGCCCCGGCCGCGGACCGGTGGCCCGTCGCGCCGGGGGCGTCCGCTTCCCGCGCCACGGCCGGGCCCGACATCACGCGGCGCGCATTGGCCTCGGCTTCACGCTCGAACCGGTCCGAGGGGTCCGACACCCGCAGTCCGGTCCCGTTGTCGGTGCCGGCGACAGGGCCCTTGCGCTGCTGGATGACGTGCGTCAACTCGTGGGCGAGGGTGTGCTTGTCGGCGCCGCCTTCGCCGATCACGACGTGGTTGCCGGAGGTGTAGGCGCGGGCGCCGACCTCGGCGGCCGAGGATCTGGCGGCGCTGTCGTCGTGGATGCGTACGTCGGAGAAGTCCGCGCCGAGCCGGGATTCCATGTCGGTGCGCGTCACGTCGTCAAGAGGGCGTCCGCCGGTCCGAAGGACGCCGTGGACGGCGGAGCGCTGCACGGGGGGCTGTTCGGCCTGCTGGTGGCCGCACCCGGCGTCGTGCTGGTGCCGCTCCTGCGCCCAGGGGTGGCCGGCGGACCGGAGCATCTGCACCACGGCCGCGTTGCCCGCGGCGGTCGGCAAGGCCAGGGGGCCGGCCGGAACATCGGGGCGCGGGACGGCTCCGGGCGAGCGGACGACTCCGTTGCGCCGGGTCGTCTCAGCTCGTTCGTTGACGCGCATGGTGTCCTCTCGGCATACGGACATGGCTGCATGGATGACACGTCACACTAACTGGTGTGTCAGTGAGCGGCGTCGGATGCCGTACCCCCGAGGACAGAGGGCAGCCGCGCACCGGGCTGAACCCGTTCGGCACTCCGGAGACGCGGTGGAACGCCGCGCTCTACCGCCGGCATCCCGAAGCCCGGGGGCAGAAATGCCGCACGGCCGTCAGGACGACCTCCTGGGCGGCCGCCAGTTCGCTCCGGTCGCTCCCGGTCGTGGCCACGCCGTAGAGCTTGCCGTCCTCGGCCTCGAAGCGGACGTCGAAGACGTACCAGGGCACGAGCGCCCCCGTGGCGTCCGGCAGGCGCGCCAGGTACTCCATGCCGTACCCGGAGACGCCGTCCACCTCCACGGGACTGGCGGGGGAGATCTCCTCGACCCCTCCCTCTGCGGCGGCTTGCCGGAAGGACTCCTGGGGCGTGGCCTCCGACACGGCGAAGAGGCGCAACTGACGCTCGCCGCCGGGGGCCTGGTAGGTGTCCCCGGCGCCCTCGGGGGTCGACACGCTGGTCCACCCGACGGGGACGACGGTGCTGAAGACGTCGTTCACCCGCAGGAAGCCCTGCGGGACGGCGGCGGACGCCGGCGGGGAGGGGCGGTCATCGGACGTGCCGCCGCCGGAGAGTTGGATGACCACCAGGACGGTGAACGAGACCACGGCGAGCACCGCCAGCAGGGCGCGGCGTCCGGTGCCGCCGAGCCGGGCGTACAGGGGCGTCCCGGCGGCGGGAGGCCGAGGGGACGGCGACCAGGGCGGCGGGGCGTCCGGGCCGGCCGGGGGCGGCGGTGTGACCACCGGGCTCCTGCCGCGATCGGAGCTGTCCTCCCAGCTCTGGGCGTCCTCGTTCCAGTAGGGCCGTCCCTCGGGCATCGCTCCCCCTTGTGTCGCATTCCCCCGTGGACCGACGACGGTTCCCGAGGTCGTTCACCGGTCGTCGGGGGCGGGCTCCTTCTGCTGCGGTGTCCGCCCGCCGCCCCCCGTGGCGGCCCGCATGACCTGGGCGTGGTCGCCGATGGCGAACGCGCTGGCCTCCACCGTCTCGATGTTGACCCCGCCGTTGCTGATGTTGACGACCTTCTGCACGAACTCGTCCGTCCGGTAGCCGGCGTCCGCGAGAGCCGTCTGCACGCCGTTGGCGACGCGGTCCTGCACGCTCCGGAGGTAGCGGTCGACGTCCATGGACTGGAAGAGCGACCCGCGCGGCTCCGCCGCCAGTTCGCGTACCGACACGGCGGGGCCCTCGGGCGGCCCCCCGGCGAACTCGCCGGTGAGCCGGCGCACGCCGCGGACGACGCGGAGGCCGAGCGTGAACAGGGCCTGTCCGGGCGCCGAGGCCAGCAGGGTGAAGAGGTGCGCCGCCTTGCCGAGGACGTTCTGGTCGGTGAAGCGGTGGGCCTCGTGGTAGGCGTCCTTGAACTCCGCGCGTACGGGGAACAGCACGTGCGGGGCCACCTCCAGCATCAGCATCCGGCCCTGGGTGTGGACGCGGACGTAGACGGTGACGACCAGCTCCTCGTCCCAACCGCCCACCCTGATCCGCAGGAAGTGCCGACGCTTCTCGCCGCCCTCCTCGACCGCGCGCCTGCGGTGCACGTTGTACGTGTACTCGTCGTACGGCGCGTCCTCGCGGCGCCGCAGCCCCTCCACCGGGAGGAACACGCACTCGTCGATCCGCAGGTGGCGCAGCCGGTCCCGGACGACCTGGCCCTCCCCCTCGGACGACTCGGCGACGTCGCGCAACTGCTCCAGCAGCGGACGCACCGCGCCGAGGACCCGGTCGTTCCCGAGCGGCTGCCTCTCCACCGCCGGGTCCGGCCGCAGCTCGACCGCGAGCACCCAGGTGTCGTGCGCGGCACCGGCGCCGCAGAACGGGCGCGCCTCGTGGTACATGACCAGCGGGGCGTGCTGCTCCACCCGGATGCGGTGCCTGAGCTCCTGGAACCGGCGCCCGCCCGCCCGCTCGGTCGGGTCGTCGGCCGCGTCCGGGAAGTGCTGGGGGGACAGGTCGTCCCGCAGCACACGGGTGACGTGCATCTGCTGCCCGGCGACGCATCCCGCCATCACCAGCAGGGTGGCCAGTGCGAGCCACGCCTGCAAGGGGCTGACACCGCCCGGCGTGGTGGCCGACAGCAGTTCGCTCAGGAAGCGGGGAGTGAGGTCGCCGAAGGGCCGCAACGCGCCGCCCTGTCCGGGCGCGACCACCTCGTCCGCGACCTCCTCGGTCTCGCCGAAGCCGATGAGCAGGCTGGTGACCACGACGTACGCGAGGAGCAGCCGCCCGACCCAGCGGAGGAGGAAGGCGGCCGCGCGGCGGCGCCCCGGCGCGTCGGGGGTCGTGCCGCGCATCCGGCCGGCGAGCGTCAACAGCAGTCCGGGAACCACCAGGACCAGCAGCCACCGTCCCGACACCACGGCTCCGACCGCCAGCAGCCACAGCACCCCGCACGCCCAGTCCAGCTCCACCCGCCGGGCGCGCAGGGCGTGGGCCAGGACGCGGGCGGCGTCGAAGCCGAGGGACGGAGCGACGACGCGGTGCCGCATGAAGTACAACTCGTCGACGACGCGGTCCCTGTACCTCGCGTCCAGATACGTGCCCGTGCAGAGCAGGCGGGTCGCCTCACTCGCGTGCGGAGGGACGGCCTGGGGCGATGGGGCGACCGGCGTGTACTGGGGCTGCGGCGGCAGATGGGCGGTGCTCATGGCACTCCTCCGCGGTCAGGGCGTGGCCCGACACGGGCGACCGGCCTGGCGAGGCCCGTCGAGGGGGGCATCAGCATAGGGCCCCGGACGGAACGGCCCGGCGCCCATGACACACTTCCGGCCAACTGCCGCTCCATACAACGCGGTTGACCACGCGTCCCCTCCGTCGCACGGCCAGGTTCCACGACGGTCCAGGGGCGGAAGCGGCGAGGAGCGGCCGGACCTTCACCTTGCCCCGCACGACGGACTCGGCGCAGTGGGCCGCCGTGGCGACGACGCGGCTGTCGACGAGCGCCCCGCCGCCGTAGTGCGGCCATGCCCCGCCGTCGTCCTGCTGCTCGATCCGCACGACGAAGTCCCGCTCGCCGTCCGGCACCGGCGCCCCGCCGACGATCACCTGGGCGGAGGGGGCCAGGGCGCACGTACCGCCGACCGCGCAGACCCCGGCGGGGGAAGCCCCCGTCAATCGGCTCACCGACCTGCGCGGAACGACCTCGGCTCCGCCTGCCGCCGGGGCTGAGGCCCCGGCGGACGTCTCCGTCGGACGGCACCGGCAGGTCCCGTCCGACCGATCACGAGGCAGCCGTTCATCCGCCCGGTCTCAGCGCGGCATCCGCCCCGTCACGGGCTCCCCGCGACTCTGTCGCGCCTCGGGAGCGGCGGGTGAACGGGGGCGGGGGCGATCAGCACTGGTAGATCAGCTCGGTGCGGTCGAGGCGCGCTCGGGCCAGGTCCACGCGCGGGGTGAGCCAGTAGATGGCGCCGTCGCCGCCGCCGAATATCCCGCTCTCGTTGGCCTCGGCCAACGGCTGCCAGGCGGCCGCCAGCGCGTCCCAGTCGATGAGGTCCGGCTCGTCCTCCGACGGGCCCGCGTCCGGGTCGTCCTCCCACGGCTGTCCCCGCCGTTTGCCGACCCGGCCCAGGACCTCGTACTCGACGGAGTTCTGCTGGGCCTGCGCCACTCCGCACAGCTTGACGTCGTAGTAGGGGTTGTCGTCGTCGTCCAGCACCAGGGGGACGAGCTGGGGCCCGACGAGCGCCCGGAGCTCCGCGACCGCGTTGTCCAGGGCCTCGGACTCGTCGTCGATGTCCAGGTCCCAGAACGCCGTGGCGTGCAGCGGCCGCCGTTCGATCAGGTAATTGCCATCGTTGCGATCGAACGCGCACGAGGACGGGTCCCAGGGGGTCGTCTCCGTGCCGGGCGGGACGTACAGCGCGCGGGGGAGCGCGGGCTTCCAGCCGTAGTCCAGGTCGTTGAGCTCGGACCACGGCTCCGAGAAGAGGAGCAGGCGTCCGTCGGCGGGGAGCCCGGTGTCCAAGGAGTGCGGGGGCAGGGCGGCGAGGTCGACGGAGGCCACGAACGCACCCGAGCCGTCCCACGTCATGCCGGTCGGCAGGTCCGGCAGTCCGCCGAGCCAACCGACCGCTCCCTCCTCGGACCGGCCGGGGTTCAAGGCGTAGGCCGGCTGCACCACTTTGAGGATCAGGTCGAGGGATTCATCGGAGACGCCCATCTCACGGGCGTGCGCACGAAACGCTTCACGAGTTGCCATGCCCCAACTCTGGCACGGGCCGCTGACAACGGGATCGGCCCCATCCAGCACCACGCTCGCCGGAGGCGCGCCGGCCATGGCGCCTGAAGGCATCTCCGGAACGAGGGCGTCCGGACCCGACGCGACGACGGGACCCGCACCGGCCCCGCGCGACGGGGTCCCCGCGAGCGGCGGCCCCGCGGCCCGCCGCCTCACCGGTGGCACCAGCTCCCACCCGGTACGGCGACCGGCCACGGGGTCGGACGCGCCCGCGGCGGGCGCGGCGGTGCGGTCAGCAGCAGTTGGGGTAGTCCCAGGGCCACCAGGCCATACCGAGGTCGGGGCGCGTCTTGCCCACGAAGGCGCCGTTGGTGTTCGTGAGGTAGATGTTCGTGCGGAACTGGCCCGGTGTGTGCGTGTCCGAGTCCGTCACCGTGATGGAGCTCGCCGCGTTGGCCTTGCCGAGCGGGTCGGGCTTGCCCAGGGACGTCCAACGGCTCCAACTGCCGTTCGTGGTCCAGCGCGTATACACCGCGTAGTCGGTGCCGACCAGGAACTGCTCGTCCTCGCCGTTCGGCAGGTCGTGCTTGGTCACGCCGTACTTGCATATGTACTTGCCGTTGCCACCGGCCGTGCAGATGTCGGCCGCCTGGACCGGTGTGATGGACACGGCCAGCCCCGCCATGGCGGCGACGGCGACGACGGCAGCCTTGATTCTCTTCACTCTGTGCTTTCCGTTCTCTGACGTACTCCGAGCGGACCGGCCCTTTGCCGGTCCGGCGGTGGAACGCCGTCACCCTACTGGCCTCCGGTGAACCGCACTCCAACCACGTGCCGCGGATGCGGCGACGACGCGCTGTTGGCGGGGAGGGCACGGACTCGTCACGCGATGGGTCTTCACCCGCTGTTCAACCGGTGCGGACGGGAGGGGACGTGGACCGGCTCGGCGCGAACGAGGGGCGGTGCGGCGGGCCGGCCGCCCGCCCGCAGAGCGAGCGGCGTGCTCCTCCGACGCGGGCGGCCGTGCGACCGCAATGTGCAACTCTCCTCGTCCTCGTCCACCGGGCCTCGTCCTCGTCCACCGGGTCCGGCGCCCGGTCCGTCCAGAACGGCAGTCGCCGACGGCGGTACGCGGCGAAGTCCCCGGCCAGCGTGAACATGGACGCACCGTGGACCGCCCGCGCAGGCCCACCGACCGGCCCCCCTCAGCGGTTCCGTGCCCCGTCGGTGACCCGTTCGAGGCCGTAGAAGTCGGCGACGCACCCGCCGGGCCAGTAGGCGCGGCCTCCCTGGCTGAACGGCTCCAACATGCCGCTGACGACGAGGCGTTCGTACGGGAGCACGCGGGCTCCGGCGGCCGCTTCCGCGCGCAGGCGGCGGTCCTGGGCGTCCCATCGCTCGGCCCGTGCCCGCATGGCGGCGTCCAGGTGGGTCAGGGACACGGCCGGGCCGAAGCAGGCGAGGAGGCAGACGGCCGCGCACCCGGCCTTCACCGTGCCGGTGCGGCGGGCGGTGCGGCGGGCGGCGAGGCCGAGCAGCGTGCCGGCGCCGACGAGCAGGAGCACGTACAGCAGGAGGTAGTCGTTCCACAGGCGGTTGGCGCCGGGGTCGCTGACCCGGTCCCGGAAGACCGGGTAGGCGATGACCGTGCACAGGTAGCCGGAGACGAGCAGCGCGAGCACCCCGGCGCAGGCCGACAGGGGCCAGTGCGCGGGCGGGCGGGGGGTCGTGCCGTCCGTCCGGTCGCACAGCAGCCCCAGCAGCGCGCCCGCCGCGACCGCGCCGGCGTACTGCCAGGTGGTGGCGACGGTGGCGGTGATCTCGGCGAAGCCGCGCAGCGAGGCGGCGAGCGAGTCCGGGGCGAGCAGGGAGGCGGTCTCCGCCCCGAACCGCTCCCGGCGGCGGGTGGAGCCGGGCGAGGTGATCAGGACCAGCGCCCCGGCCGCCGTGCCGGCGATCCCCCCGGCGCACCAGAGGCGGACGAAGGCCCGCTCCGCGCGGGGGACGCGGCCGCTCAGCAGGAGCACGGTCCCCAGCACCACCGCCACGACGATCGCCGTCTCCTCGGACAGCGTGGCGAGGAAGGCGGCCGTGAGCACCGCGACGGCGAGCGCGGCCGTCCGCCCCCGCCGCGAGCGGGCGAGCAGCGGCGGGATCACGGCGGCGCAGGCCAGGACGGGCGGGAGGGTGTGCGAGACGGAGGCGGCGGGCCAGTAGAACGTCTTGTACGTGTTGGGCGTGGCGAACAGGAACAGCGCGGTGACCGTGGCGGCGAGCAGCAGCGGCAGCCCGCGCGGGGTCGTGAGCCCGGCCCGGCGCAGCGCCACGACGACCGCCGTCCACAGGACCGCGAGCACCAGGCCCCCGCTGACCAGGGGGAACCACTGGTGGCCCGCGACCTGGAACTTCGCGTACGCGCCGACGAGCAGGGCGTTGGCGACGCGGCCGTTGTCGTCGAGGTAGAACCGGCCGACCAGGCCCGTGATGCCGTCGTCCCGGACGGCGGGCAGGAAGCACCAGTCGTCCGCGCTCGGCCGCACCCGCCGTCCGGCCCACGCGGCGGCGGAGAGCAGCGCGAGCGGCGGGACGGCGAGGGCGCCCACCCACAGGGCGGTCCGGGGCCGGGGCGCGGGCCGGGGCGCCCCCCGCGGGCCGCGCTCGTCGTCCGGGCGGCGCGGGGCGGCGGTCTCGGGCGCGTGGTCGGCCATCGCGTCACCGGTCCTGGGGCGAGCGGGTGGGCAGGGGCGCGCGCACGGGCTCTCCGGGCAGCGGTTCGACGGGGAGGCCGGGGCCGCCCGCCGTCGCGGCGGCGGTGCGGCCCGAGGTGATCGCCCAGCGGGCCAGCAGGAAGGAGACGGGGGTGACGAGGACGCCGGCGGCGAGGGCGGCGAGGTTCTTGTCCATGCCGAGCCCGCTGACCGCCCCGTAGAGCAGGGCCCCGGAGGCGACGAGGTTGACGAGGGTGGAGAGCGGATAGCGCCAGAAGGCGTGCCAGGTGGGCCGGGTGCGGCAGGTGACGTAGGAGTTGAGCAGGAACGAGCAGACGACGCCGACCGCGTACCCCAGCACGTGGGCGGTGAGGTAGGGGACCCACCGGTTGAGCGAGGCGTAGACCCCGAGGTAGACGGCGGTGTTCACGCAGCCGACGAGGACGAAGCTGCCGAACTGCCGGGCCGTGCGGGCGCGGTCGGGGGCGGGCGCGGGTGCGGGGCCGCCGGTGAGCTGGGGCGGTGGCGGCTGCGGCCGGTCCGGCAGGGCGCGGCGGGTCGCGTCGGTCTCCCGTACGACGTAGGGCGGGCGGTGCTTCGCCTCGTGGTAGATGCGGCCCACGTACTCGCCGATGACGCCGAGCGTGACCAGTTGGATGCCGCTGAGCGCGACGACGGCGGTGAGCAGGGTGGCGTAACCGGGGGTCCTCGCCCCGTGCAGTACGACGGTCCCGACGGTCCACAGCGCGTAGGCCAGGGCGGAGACGAAGACCCAGAAGCCGGTGTAGATGGCGAGGCGCAGCGGCCGGTTGTTGAAGGAGAGCAGGCCGTCGATGCCGTAGTTGAGCAGCCGTCTGCCGCCCCACTTCGACTGCCCGGCCGCGCGCCGGCCGTTGCGGTAGCGGAAGCTGACGGTGTCGAAGCCGATCCAGGAGAAGATCCCCTTGGAGAAGCGGTTGCTCTCGGGCAGGGACAGCACGCTCTCCACCGCCCGCCGGGACAGCAGGCGGAAGTCCCCGGAGCCGTCGATGAGTTCGACGTCCATGCAGCGCCGGACGAGGGCGTAGTAGGCGTGGCTGAGGGTGCTGCGCAGCACGCCCTCGCCGGAGCGGTCGCGGCGCGGGATGACCTGGTCGTAGCCGTGGCGGTGGAGTTCGAGCATCCGGGGGATCAGCTCGGGCGGGTGCTGGAGGTCGGCGTCCATGATCACCACGGCGGCGCCGCGCGCCATGCGGAGTCCGGCGAGCATGGCGGCCTCCTTGCCGAAGTTGCGGCTGAAGGCGGTGTAGTGGACGCGCGGGTCGCGGGCGGCGAGGGCGCTCAGCAGGGGGCGGGTCCGGTCGCTGCTGCCGTCGTCCACGTAGCAGACCTCGAAGGCGGGGCCGAGCGGGTCCAGGACGGCGAGCAGGGCGGCGTGGAAGGACTCGATCACCTCGGCCTCGTTGAAGCACGGCACGACGACCGACAGATGGGGGTCTGCCACGCGCCACCTCCGGACCTCGGACGGCCGTGCTCCCCCGGACCCGGCTCCGGGGATGCGCCGCATCCGCCCCATGGGACGACGGCGGGCGGTCCGTACCGCTCCGCACACGCGCACGGCCGTCGCTTTTCATACGATCAGCCGATGTACGTGGTCGGGTGCGCGGGGCTCAGTACATGCTGAGGAGCTGGTCCACGGAGAGTTCGGCGGCGGCGCTCCCGTCCGGGAGGGCCAGTTCGAACCAGACCGTCTTGCCGCGCGGGGTGCGGCGCGAACCCCACGCGGTGCTGAGCATTCCGACCAGTTGGAGCCCCCGCCCGCCCTCGTCGGTGTCGCGGGCGCGGCGGCGGCGGGGCTGCACGAGCCCGGCGTCCCACACCTCGCAGACCAGGGTGCGGTCGCGCAGCAGCCTCAGCCGCACCTCGCCCTCGCCGTAGCGCAGGGCGTTGGTGACCAGCTCGCTGACCAGTAGCTCGGTGGTGTCCACCAGGTCGTCGAGGTCCCAGGCGAGCAACTGGGAGCGGGCCAGCTCGCGGGCGCGCCCGACCGAGCGGGGCTCGCGCGGCAGCCGCCAGTCCCCCACGGCCTCCCCCGGCAGCCCCTGGATGCGGGCCATCAGCAGGGCGATGTCGTCCTCGCCGTGCCGGGTCTCCAGGGTGTTCAGGACGTGGTCGCAGGCGTCCTCCAGGGGCATCTGCGGGCCGGTCAGCACGGTCCTCAGCCCCTCCAGCCCCTCGTCCAGGGTCTGTTCCCGCGAGGCGACCAGGCCGTCGGTGTAGAGGGTGAGCAGGGTGTTCTCGGCCAGCTCGACCTCGACCTCCTCGAACGGCTCGCCGCCGACGCCCAGCGGCATCCCCGGCGGTACGTCGATGAGCCGGGCGGGCAGCCCCGGCTCGGCCACCGCCGGGGGGAGGTGGCCGGCGTTGGCGAACGTACAGCGCCGGGTGACCGGGTCGTAGACCGCGTACACGCAGGTGGCCAGGTACACGTCGGAGACGTCCGCCTCGCGGGACTTCTGCGCCGCGCGGGAGGGCCACTGCGCTCCCCCGCTGCCGCCGAGGCCCGCGGTGCGCTCGCCGCCGCTCGGGGAGCCGAGCCCGCGCGCGACCTCGTCCAGGGCGGAGAGCACCTCGGCCGGTTCCAGGTCCAGGAGGGCGAGGGTGCGTACGGCGGTGCGCAGTTCGCCCATGGCGACGGCGGCCCGCAGCCCGCGGCCCATCACGTCCCCGACGACCAGGGCGGTGCGGTGGCCGGGCAGCTCGATCACGTCGAACCAGTCGCCCCCGACCTCGGTGGCGGCGTTGCCGGGCAGGTAGCGGCAGGCGATGTCGAGTCCGGCCGCCTCGGGGTCGCCGGGCGGCAGCAGGCTGCGCTGGAGGATCAGGGCGCGCTCGTGCTCGCGGCGGTAGAGGCGGGCGTTGTCGATGCAGACGGCGGCGCGGGCGGCCAGCTCGGTGGCGAGCGCCCGGTCCCGCTTCCCGAAGGGCTCGCTGCCCTTCGTACGGGCGAACTGGACGAGGCCCACGACGGTGTCGTGCGCGACCATCGGCACGGCCAGCGTCGACTGGATGAAGCCCGTCTCGTCGCCGGGGACCTCCTCGACCCGTCCGGAGCGGAGCGCGGCGGCGCGGGGCGAGCCGAACGGGAAGCGGTGGACGGAGCCCAGCACCGGCGGCACGTCGTCCGGGCCCACCGCCCCGGCGCCCGCCACGGCGGTGGGCGGTGCGTCGGCCACGGCGCTGGCATGGGCCACCCGGCGCAGCTCGGCCGAGCCCCCGGCGGACTCGCGGTGCGGGGGCGCCCACCGGCCGGGCGCGGCCTCCTCGCCGGTGAGCAGGCCCTGGTAGAGGTCGACGGCGGCCAGGTCGCAGAAGCCGGGGACGGCCACGTCGAGCAGTGCGCGGGCGGTGGTCTCCAGGTCGAGGGAGTTGCCGATGCGGGCGCCGGCCTCGTTGAGGAGGGCCAGGTTGCGGCGGGCGCTGGCCGCCTCGCGGGCGGCGATGTGGCGGCGGGTGACGTCGGTGGCCAGCCCGGCTATCCCGACGGGGCGGCCGGCGCCGCTGTGCACCCGGTAGAGGTTCATGGCCCAGTGGCGGCGCTCGACGCCGCCGGGGGCGGTGCCGACGATCCGGAGGTCGGTGACCGACTCGCCGGTCTCCAGGACGCGCTTGAGCGCGGCGGCCAGCCGGTCGGCCTCGGGCCGGGGCAGGTAGTCCGCGACGGTGCGGCCCCGGTGGTCGTCGGCCGCGCCGCCGAAGACGGTGGCGAAGCGCTGGTTGGCCCGTACGACGGTGAAGTCCGTGCCGAACAGCACGAAACCGAAAGGTGATTGGCCGAAAATAGCCTGGGAGGCGGCGATGTCGGTCTCGATACGGCGCAACGCCTTGACGTCCACGACGATGCAGAGCGCTCCCCGCTCCCCGCTCGCCGTCAGGCTCGGCATCACGAAGACCTCGGCGACCCCGTGGGCCTCGTCCTCGCCGGGCGCCCGGAACGGGACCAGGCCGGTCCACTCCCTGCCGTCCAGGATCTCCCCGACCCGGCGGCGGCCGACCGTGCGCAGCTCGGCGGGGATGAAGGCCTCGACCGGGTCGCGGCCGACCGCCTCGTCGGAGGCCATGCCGAACAGACCGGCGGCCCGGCTGCTCCACTGCTCGATCAGACCGTCCGGGCCGATCGAGAAGGAGGCGGCCCTGATGTAGTCGTAGATCGAGCCGGGTGGGCTGCTCTGCCACACGACGCCGCCCGTTGTCCCAGGTATCTCGCTCACGCGACCGTCCCCTCCAGCTCACACACCGGACCGGTCCTGCCCCGCAGTATTCAGCACTACGGCCCCGACCGACACGGCGTTCACGATCACAGCACGGTCTCAGTCCTTTTCAGCCAGGTTCTGCCCGACCCCTGTGATCGCTGTGCGTCCCTCCCCACTCCTAACCAGGGAGACCCGGCTCGAACCCAACCGGCCGACTCGAACCGGGGCCTCGCGTGCGCACCCTGCCGGGCTCGCGGGGTCCGGTCCGACCCGGACCAAAGACCCTAGCCGGGAAGAGCCAGCTCGAACCACACCGTCTTGCCGCTCTTCCCCCGCCGGGTCCCCCAGCGGCGCGCGGAACAGGCCACGAGCTGCAATCCCCGGCCGCCCTCGTCGTCGGGTCCGGCACAGCGTTCGGTGGGGGGATCGGGGAGCGGATCGGACACTTCCACCAACAGCCCCGCTGTGGTGGGCCTGCGTCCGTCGATCCGGAGGTCCGCCGCGAAGTCCCCGGTCAGCCCGTCGGGCCCGCCGCCGAAGGCGCCGGGAAGCGCCCGGACCAGGCGTACGCCGATGGGGCCGGGGGTGTAGCGCAGGGAGTTGGTCACCAGCTCGCTGACGAGCAGCACGGTCATGTCGCCGACCGCCGTATCGAGCCCCCAGCAGCCCAGCGCGTCCCGGACGGCGTGGCGGGCGCTGCGCACCGAGCCCGGTTCGGCCGGGAAGGTCCACTCGGCGCAGACGCCTTCGGTATCGATCACGCCGATCACTTCCCAGGGGCGGACACGGTCGGCCCCGCGTGCAAACAGGGACTAAACAGCCCATACCCACCTTCGGTTGTTCGTTATCGCGCAACCAGGCGTTTGGTGCGTACGGGCGTACGCCCCGGAGAACCGCGCCCCGCAACCACGCGCCCCCGAGCCCCCGCCGCGCCCCGGAGCGCGGGCACGCGCCCCCGAGGCGCGGCGGGGCCACGGTCGGAGCACGGCGCTGACGGGTACGGCGGGGGTTGGGCGCGGCGCGGGCCGCCCGGCGGGACGGAACGCGGCAGCGGCGCACGGCCTCCGCGCGCCCCCGGCCCCGCTCGCGCCGTGCGCCTCAGACCAGCTCGCCCGCCGCGTTGAGGTCGTCGAAGAGCAACTGGTCCACGGGCGGCACGAGAGGCCGGTCGGCGTAGGAGAACCACGCGACCTCCTCGATCTCGCTGCTCGCGGCGAGGTCGCCCCGGTAGTCCCCGTAGTAGCAGCTCATCCGGACCACGGCGGCGCCGGCCGCCTCGTCGACGGGGGCCTCGTACGTCCCGGCGTGCACGACGGTCTCCGGGATCAGGCCGACCGTCAGCTCCTCCTCGACCTCGCGCAGCAGGGTCTCCAGGTCGCTCTCCACCCCTTCGCGCTTGCCGCCGGGGATGTAGAAGACGTCCTTCCCGCGCGGGCGCGCGCAGAGGATCCTCCCGCCCTCGATCCGCACCCACGCCACCGTGTCGATCAGCACCGCCACCGCTCCGTCCCACTTCCCGCACTCCGGCGATCCCGGCACTCCGGGCCGGGCGGGACCCTACCGCCCCGGCGGGCGACAAGCGGAACTCGGGGTGCCGGGGCGCGCGCCCCCGCGACCGGAGCACGCGCCACCGCGCCGCCGCGCGCGGGGCGCACCACCTCAGCGCCCCCGGCGCGAGCGGCACGGGGGCGCCCGCAGGCGCACACGGCGCGGGGCGCACGGGGCGCGGGAAGCCCAGCCCGGCGGAGACGGGCCCCGCCCCGCCGCGTCAGGGGCGGGACGCGCCGGACGCGGCCCGCCCGATCAGGCGCGCCGGATCAGGGGCGGGGCCCCTGGCCCACCCGCTCCACGCGGTAGACCTGCTGGTGGCGGCGGTCGTGGAGGCCGTCGGCGACCTCCTGGGCCTCGGCCTGCGTGGCGTACCTGCCGACGCGGTAGCGATTGCCGCTGTCGTCCTGCCGTATCACCAGCCACGGCAGCACGGCGCCGCTGTCGCTCATCGTGTTGCTCCCCCGCATAGCGCCTCTCTCCCCACCGGCGTGCACGTCTCTTCGGATGACCAGGAAACCGCAGTGCGCATATGCCCGAGCGTACGCCTGACCTTCACGCTGCGCAGGCGGCTTTGCACAAAGAGATACGCATCCGGCCATCGCGAAAGGGGGCGCATCCTCGCGATGCGCCCCCTCCTGTCCTGCTCACCCCGGCCGTCGCCCGCGGCGCGGCCCGACGGCGCGTCACCTCATCTGACCGGCAAGTGGTAGGCGACCCGGTAGCGGTCGGCCGGGACCACGACGTCGGCGGTCTCGACGGCCCGGCCCGAGGCGTAGTACGTCCGCGCGATCACGATGACCACGTGGCCGGGCACCCCGCCGAGCGCCAGCAGCTCCTCCGCCAACCCCGGCCGCGCGCCGACCTCCTCGGCGACGTTGTCCACGACGACGTCGATCGCGGCCATCCGTTCGACGACCCCGCAACCGCCCAACGGCCCCTCCTCCGGGAGCATCACCGGGGTCCGCCCGGTCACCGCGAGCGGTTCCCAGGAGGTGGAGAGCATCATCGGCTCGCCCGCCTCCCGGAAGACGTAATGGGTGCGCATCACGCGGTCGCCCGGCTCGATGCCCAGCCGCTCGGCGGTTTCGAGGCTCGCGCCCTCCTGCTCGCTGCGGGACTCCCACGTGCCGCGCGCCCCCTCGGCCGTCTGCTCCTGCCGGAACGGGCTGGCCCCCTTGTCCGGCCGGTAGCCGGAGCGGGCGATCAGGCGGGGGACCGGGCGCTCGCGCACGTACGTCCCCGAACCGGAGCGCCCCTCGACCAGCCCCTCGGCCATCAGGACCTTGCGCGCCTCCAGGGCGACGGTGTCCGAGACCCCGTACTCCTCGCGGATGCGGGCCTGCGACGGCAGGCGCGTATGAGGCGGCAGCGCGCCGTTGACGATCTTCTCCCTGAGATCGCTCGCCACGCGCAGATAGGCGGGCTGCTCACCGAAAGTCACAGGCCACTCCCAACAGGTTGACAGTGTGCGACAGCCTGACAACCGTGGGTTGTACGCCGCAAGCATGGGCCACCGTTTCACTCAATGTGATGACGTTGGGGTGGTACATGCATGGATCACGCGTGAGCGCCAGTGAGCGCGCGGGCATCTTTCGCCCCGAAACCGCTGGTCGGGGCCGTGCGGGATTTTCCCCGACTCCCGTACTCTTGACCATTTTTGGTCCAGACCAATACCTTCCACTGCACAGCACGGCTCTCCACCCCTCCCCGCCTGATCACGTACAGGAACGAGCCCCATGCGTCGCAGAGACCTGTCCCGAATGACCATCGCCGGCGTCGCCCTGGCCCTGCTGGCAGGAGTGGCGCCCGCCGCCACCGCCAGCTCGGACCGGGGCCCGGCCGACGGCGGCGAACGCGGCAAGAGCCATCACCGAGCGGCCCCCAAGAGCATCGGCTACTTCACCCAGTGGGGCGTCTACGGGCGCGACTTCCAGGTCAAGGACCTGGACACCAGCGGGACCGCCGCCAAGCTGACGCACATCAACTACGCCTTCGGCAACATCAGCGCCGAGGGCAAGTGCTTCACCGGCAACGTCCCCGGCCAGGCCGACGCCTGGGCGGACTACGCCCGTCCGTTCGACGCGGCGGGATCGGTGGACGGGGTCGCCGACACCGACACCCAGCGGCTCGCGGGCAGCTTCAACCAGTTGCGCGAGCTGAAGGCCAAGCACCCCGGCCTCAAGGTCATGATCTCGCTCGGCGGCTGGAGCTGGTCCACCCACTTCTCCGACTCCGTGCGCACCGCCGCCGCCCGCAAGGCGCTCGTCGCCTCCTGCGTCGACCTGTACATCAAGGGCAACCTCCCCGTGGACGGGGCGCGCGGCGGCGCGGGCGCGGCGGCCGGCCTCTTCGACGGCATCGACGTCGACTGGGAGTGGCCCGGCTCCGAGGCGAACACGGGCACCGTCTTCCGCCCGGAGGACAAGAAGAACTTCACCGCCCTGATCCACGAGTTCCGCACCCAGCTCGACGCCTACGCCAGGAGCGCGGCCGCGTCCGGGCAGGGCAAGGGGCACGGGCACGGCAAGCCGAAGCCCAAGCACTACGACCTGTCGGCGTACGTCCCGGCGAACCCGAAGGCGATCGACGCGGGCTTCGACGTCAAGCGGATCATGCGGGACTTCGACTTCGTCAACCTGCAGGGGTACGACTACCACGTCTCGGGCGAGAAGAAGACCGCCCAGCAGTCGGCGCTCCGCGCGCGCGACGACTTCAGCGTGGACCGGACCGTCCGCGACTGGGTCCGGCGCGGCGCCCCGAAGCACAAGCTCGTGGTGGGGATGCCGTTCTACGGTCAGGGCTGGACCGGGGTGAGCGGTGGCGGCGACGGCATGGGCCAGCCCGCCACGGGCCCGGCGCCGGCGACGTACGCGGACGGCTACGAGGACTACAAGGCCCTCAAGAAGCTGGCCGACTCGGGCACGTACAAGATCCACCGCGACACGCGGAACGGTCACGCGTGGCTGTTCGACGGCACCTCGCTGTGGACGTACGACGACCCGCAGGTGCTGCGCACCAAGGCCCGGTACGTCCGTGACAACGGGCTCGGCGGGGCCATGTTCTGGTCGCTGGACGGGGACACGGAGGACGGCGAGCTGATCACCGCCGTCGACCGCGGACTCAACCGGCGCTGACGGGACGGAGGTCGGGGCGGTCGCGTGTCGCGGCCGCCCCGACCTCTTTCCCTGCGCTGTGGTTCACCGGCGCCGCCGTCCGGTCGGACCCGCGGCGCGGCTCACCGGCGCCGCCGTCCGGTCAGAACTGCAGCGCCCAACTGTTGATCCGGCCGGTGTCGGCCTGCGCGTTGTCGTTGACCCGCAGCTTCCAGGTGCCGTCGGCGGCGACGGAGGACGCGTCGACCGTGTACGTGGTCACCACGTTGTCGGCGCTGCCGCCGGTGCCGTACGCCTTCAGGTTGAAGACCGTGCCGTTGGGCGCGACGAGGTCGATCTTCAGGTCACCGACGTACGTGTGGGAGATGTCGACCGGGACGCTCAGCGCGGCCGGGGCGTTGCCGGCGATCCCGGAGACGGTGATCGGCGACTCGACGGTGGCGTTGTCGTTGATCGCGTACCCGGTGGTGTTCTCGAACTTCTTGCCGGGGGGCGGGGTGGTGCCGCCCGGTCCCACGTACAGCAGCTTGTTCGGCGAGCCGGTGCCGGGGTTGGTGACGACCCCGCTGGTGGCGGCCGCGACGAGGGCGGCGGAGACCTGCGCCGGGGTCGCGCCCGGGTTGTCCGCGAGGTGGAGGGCGGCCGCGCCGGCGACGTGCGGGCTGGCCATCGACGTGCCGGAGATCGTGTTCGTGGCGCTGTCGCCCGTGTTCCACGCCGACGTGATCGAGGAGCCGGGCGCGAAGATGTCCACGACGGTGCCGTAGTTGGAGAAGCTGGAGCGGGCGTCCGTGTTGGTCGTCGAGCCGACCGTGATGGCCTCGGCGACCCGCGCCGGGGACTTGGTGGAGGCGTTGGTCGACTCGTTGCCCGCCGCGACGGCGAAGGTGATGCCGGCCGCGACGGCCCGGCGCACGGCGGCGTCGAGCACCGAGTCCGCGCCGCCGCCCAGGCTCATGTTGGCGACGGCCGGCTTGACGGCGTTGGCCGTCACCCAGTCGATGCCCGCGACGACCTGCGCGGTGGTGCCCGAACCGCTGTTGTTCAGCACCCGGACGCCGACGATCTTCGCCTTCTTGGCGACCCCGTAGGCGGTGCCCGCGACGGTGCCGGCCACGTGGGTGCCGTGGCCGTTGCCGTCCTGCGCGACGTTGTCGTTGTCGATGGCGTCGTAGCCGTTGAACGCCCGGCCGCCGAAGTCGCTGTGGCTGATCCGCACCCCGGTGTCGATGACGTAGGCGGTGACGCCCTCACCGGCCTTGTCCGGGTAGGTGTAGCGCTGGTCCAGCGGGAGGCTGCGCTGGTCGATCCGGTCCAGGCCCCAGGAGGGCGGGTTGGTCTGGGTGGCGGAGATCGTGAAGGTGCGGTTCTGCGAGACGGAGGCGACGGCCGGGTCGGCGGCGAACTTCCGGGCCTGCTCGGCGGAGGCCTCGACCGCGTAGCCGTTGAGGGCCGCCCGGTAGGTCCGCTCGATGGTCGCCCCGTACTTCGTCGCGAGCGCCTTGCCCTTCGCGGAGTCCGACTTCGCGGCCGACTCCTTCAGCGTGACGATGTAGCTGTCACTGATGGCGCCGGGAGCGCCCGCGTTCTCGATCACGCCTTCGGGGGCACGCTCGGCCGCGATCGCCGGGAGGGCGGCGGTGGAGAGCGCGATGGCGGCGGCGGTGGCGATGACGGTGGCCGAGGCGAGTCTTCGACGTGCGTGCGGGGTGTGACGCATCACTGACATGTGAGGGGTCCTCCTCATAGGCGGTGCGCTGGTGGGGGGTGGTGCCGGGTCGCGCAAGCTACGACAGGGGCATGACAAATCAGCGGTACGAACGCCACGTTTTCTGCGCCGCCCGTGCCCGGCACGCCCTGCTGCCAGCGAAAGATTGACCGATCCATGGCAAACCCACAAGGGTGCGTTGAGCCCCGCCATACGCACGCCATTCACCTGCCATACGCCCGACATGCCGCCACGCCCGACGCCCGCCACCACTCGGCGCCCGCACACCGCCCCGGCGCCACCGCCCTGACCTGGCACGCCCCGACCCGCCGGGGCCTCCGAGCCGTCGGCGCGCACCACCGCACGCGGGCGTGCGCTCGGAGCGCGCCGGGGAGCGGGGCAATTCACGGGGCGTTACGGGAAGACGGCAGGGGCTCGCCTGTGTGGGGGAGCGCGCGGCGGGGGTGGTGGTGCGCGGGGGCAGGGGGTGGCGCGGGCGTCATGCGGACGGGGGGCGGAAGGCTCGACCCGCGCTCCTCCCCCGCCCTGCTCCGCCGGTCCGGGGCGGTACGGGGGCGCGGGCGTCACGCGGACGCGGGGCGGGGGGAGCCAGCTCGTGTTCCTCCCCGCGCTGCTCCGCCGGTCCGGGGCGGTACGGGGGCGCGGGCGTCATGCGTACGCGGGGCGGGGCGCGGCTTGTGCTCCTCCCCCGCGCTGCTCCACCGGTCCGGGACCGTACGGGGGCGCGGGCGTCACGCGGACGCGGGGCGGAAGGCTCGACCCGCGCTCCTCCCCCGCCCTGCTCCACCGGTCCGGGACGGCACGAGGGCGCGGGCGTCACGCGGACGGGGGCGGAGGGCGCGCCCCGCCCCGCGCCCCGCGCCCCTGCTCCATCCGGCGGGCAGCGCCCCGCCCGGTCCGGGACGGTTCGGGGCGTACGCGTGCCGCGCCCACCGGCGGTGCGCCCGCCTCCCTACCGTCGTCCCGTGAGCCTCTCCCGCAACTCCGCCCTCGCCGCCCTGGTCGCGGCCGCCATGATCGCCCCGCTCCCGCCCCTCGCCCACGCGGTCGGCTCCCCCGCCGCACCGGCCTCGACCGCCCGGACCGGATCGCCCCCCGCCGTGCCCGCGTGCGGCCGGACGGACGGTCAGGGCGGCGCCGCACCGGACCCCTCGTGGGCGCCGACGTCCACCCGCTTCGGCGAGGCCGAGGGCTACGACCCGTACGTGGGCAACGGCTACCTCGGCCACCGCGTCCCCGCCACCGGCGCGGGCTACGCGGCGACCGGCGAGAAGACCGGCTGGCCGCTCTACACCCCGCGCTACGACGGCGCGTTCGTCTCCGGGCTCTACGCCCGCGACCCGGCCGTCGCCGAGGGCCGCGAGGTGATCGCGGCGCTGCCGAGCTGGACCACGATCGACGTGGCCGTCGGCGCGGAGACCTTCGGCGCGGACACCCCCGCCGGCCGGATCTCGCACTACCGGCAGACGGTCTTCCTCGGGTGCGGCCTCGTCCGCACCTCGCTGCGCTGGACGACCGCCGACGGCCGGGCCACCGACCTCGTCCACGAGGTGCTGGCCGACCGCTCCGACGTGCACACCGGAGCCGTACGCCTGCGGATGACCCCGCACTGGAGCGGCACGGCAACCGTCGCCGGCCGGCTCGACGAGCGGGGCGCACGCCGGATCACGCTCCGCGAGGACGGCACGTTCCGGACGCTCGGCACCGGGATCGAGGGGGCGGTCGCCCAGACGATGCGGCGCGGCTCCGGGGTCGTCGAGACGCTGGGGCACGCCTCCCCCGCGCCCCCGAGCGCGACGCCGGTGCGCGCGGGCCGGACGTACACCTTCGAGAAGTACGTCGGCGTCGACACCGCGCTCACCTCGCGCGACCCCGCCGGGGACGCCCGCGAGGCCGCGCACCGGGCGGCGCGGCGCGGCTGGGACCGGGTCTTCGCGGCCAACGAGGCGGCCTGGCGCGAGGCGTGGTCCTCCGACGTCCTGGTCCCCGGCCGCCCCGAACTCCAGGGCTGGCTGCGCTCCACCCAGTACGGGCTGCTCGCGAACACCCGGCGCGACTCCTCGGACAGCATCGCCCCGGCCGGCCTGACCAGCGACAACTACGCGGGCATGGTGTTCTGGGACGCCGAGACGTGGATGTTCCCCGGACTGCTCGCCACCCGCCCGGAGCTGGCCCGCTCGGTCGTCGAGTACCGCTACCGGACCCGCGGCGCCGCCCGCGCGAACGCCGAGAAGCTCGGCCACGAGGGGCTGTTCTACCCCTGGACCAGCGCGAGCCGGGGCCGGCTGGACTCCGAGTGCCATAGCTGGGAGCCGCCGCACTGCCTCACCCAGAACCACCTCCAGGGCGACGTCTCGCTCGCCGTCTGGCAGTACTACCTGGCCACCGGCGACCGCGACTGGCTGGCCGGACGGGGCTGGCCGCTGCTGAAGGGCATCGCGGACTTCTGGCGCTCGCGCGCGACGGCGAACGCGGACGGCAGCTACTCCGTCAGGAACGTGGCGGGCCCGGACGAGTACAGCAACGGCGTCGACGACGGGGTCTTCACCAACGCGGTCGCCGCCACCGCCCTCCGCAACGCCACCCGCGCCGCCCGCCTCCTCGGCCACCGCCCGCCCGCCGCCTGGAACCAGGTCGCGGACCAGCTCCGCATCCCGTACGACGCCGAGCGGAAGGTCTTCCTCCAGTACGCCGGGTACAACGGCTCGACGATCAAGCAGGCGGACGCGGTGCTGCTGGCGTACCCGCTGGAGTGGCCGATGGAGCCGGGCGCGGCGGCGGCCACCCTCGAGTACTACGCGGCCCGCACCGACCCGGACGGCCCGGCGATGACGGACTCGGTGCACGCGATCGTCGCGGCGGAGACGGGGGAGCCGGGCTGCTCGACGTACACGTACCTCCAGCGCGCGGTACGCCCGTTCATGCGCGGCCCCTACGACCTGTTCTCCGAGGCGCGCGGCGACAAGGCGGGCGCCGAGGACCCGCTGTCCGGCTTCCCCGCCGACGACTTCCTGACCGGGAAGGGCGGGTTCCTCCAGGTGTTCACGCACGGCCTGACCGGGATGCGGCTCCGCGAGGACGGGGTGCGCCTGGACCCGCTGCTCCCGCCGCACCTGCACGAGGGCGTCACGGTGAGGGGCCTGCGCTACCGGGGCCGGACGTACGAGGTCGAGATCGGCGCCCGCGCCAGCACGGTCCGCCTCACCGGGGGCGCGCCGTTCACGGTGCACACCGCGCGGGGCCCGCGCCGCCTGTCCGACACGCTCACCCTGCCCACCCGCCGCCCCGACCTGGCCCCGACGACGGACGCGGCGCGCTGCCGCCCGGTGACGGCGACGTCCGCGACACCCGGCCTGTACGCGGAGGCGGCGGTGGACGGCAGCCCGGCGACGGCCTGGTCCCCGGACGGCGCGACGGGCGCCCTCACCGTCGACCTGGGCGCCCGCCCGCGCCGGATCGCCTCCGTCACCCCGCGCTGGAGCGACGTGCCCCCCGCCGCGCACACCGTGGAGACCTCCCTCGACGGCCGCACCTGGCACCCGTACCGGGCATCCGCCCCGGCCCGCCGGGTCCGCGTGGCCCTCCGCTCCGCGGACCCGGAGAAGCCCGCGGGCATCGCCGAGCTGCGCGTGGAGACGGACCGCGCGGGACGGTGACGGACCGAGCGGCGCCCTTCTTCCGCCCCCCGCTGACCGAGCCCGGACGCGGCATCGGGTGGAGCATGGAAGAAGGGCACGACCCGACCACGGGAGGTGCGGAAGCCATGGGCACGTACATGGATGTCCACCACGGCATGGAGGGCATCACCGCGGAACGACTGGAGGAGGCCCACCGGGCCGACACCGCCATCGAGAAGGAGGAGGGCGTCCACTTCGAGCGCGCTTGGGCGGACCCGGAGTCCGGCACGGTCTACTGCCTGTCGACGGCCCCCTCGGCGGACGCGGTCCAACGCGTCCACGACCGCGCGGGCCACACGGCGGACGAGATCCACGCGGTACCGCTGACGGTGTGACACGGGGACCGACACGGGGTCAGCGTCTGCGGGCGTCCCCCCGGAGCGGGGCGGCCGGGGTCGTCCTGGTGGAGGCGGGGGCTCCGGTCGCCGGGTCCCGGCGGCCCGGCACCGTCAGGCCCGCCTCGTAGGCGGTGATGACCGCCTGGATGCGGTCGCGGAGGCCGAGCTCGGCGAGGACGTTGCTGACGTGCGTCTTCACGGTGTGCTCGCTGATGACCATGGCCGCGGCGATCTCCGGATTGGTGAGGCCGCGCGCGAGCAGGCGCAGGGTCTCGGTCTCGCGCGAGGTGGGCGAGGCGACGACGAGGAGGCCCCACCCGCTCCACGGGCCGCCGTCCGCGCCGTTCCCGCCGGTCCGCGCCGGCCCGCGCCGGTCCGCGCCGGTCCGCGCCGGTCCGCGCGGCGAACGGCCAGAGCTGGACGGCGGTCACGAGGGCCGCGAGCCCGGTGTCGGCCACGCGCGGGGGCAGGGCGCGCAGCCGCCCCCGTATCCGGTCCGCCCACGCGCCCGCACCTGTCCAGGCCACAGCTCCCCCGGTCACCGCTCGCCGATACGCGTCACCGCGCACCGGCCACCGCCGGGCGCCCCGTGCCGCGGTCGTCCGCCGTGCCGGAGGCGGCCTCCCGCGACTCCATCACCCGCGCGATCCGCGCGAAGGAGACGGAGAGTAGCAGTGCCCCGACCGGGATCAGGTCCTTGTCGACGAGCGGCATCACCAGGTCGGCGAGGACGAGGAGCGCCGTCCACGGCCTGACCACCCGGAGGACGGCCAACCGCACGACGAGGGCGAGCAACCCCGCGTAGAAGAGGTACGGGCCGACGTCGTAGACGACCGGTGCCACGCCGGGCACGTCCGCGACCCGTTCCGTGAAGAGGGCCATCGAGCGGTGGTCCGCGGCCACCGCGCCCGCCACCAGGTCGATCCCGAACTGCACCAGGAGGACGGCGGCCCCGGCCCCGGCCGCCCAGTGCGCCACCGCCGCGACACGGTCGCCGGACGGGGCGAGCGACCGCAACCAGCGGAACACCACCCCGAAGAGGACCAGCGCCGCGCAGAACGCCAGGTGCCCGAGGGTCCAGGCGGGGCCGGGGCCCCGTTCGCCGTCCATGCCGTCCGCGATCCGGAGCAGGCCGTAGACCAGGGTGAGCGCGGGTACCGCGAGCATGACCGCGCGACGGTTCGTCATCTGTGCCCCAACTCCATGATGGCCGCTGGGACTTCGGTGCGCCCGGCGGGAACGTACCCATCCTGGAACGTTCCGCTCACCGGCGGATCGCCGGAACGAGCGGTATCCGCCCTCCCCCGCACGACGGATACGGCCGCTGCCGTCACCTGCCCGACGCCGCGTGACGGGCCTGCGGTGCGGCCGGGCGGAGCCGGCGAGGGCCGTGGCGGTCGGGGACCCGCACGGTCCGGTGCTACGGGGCGGGGCCCGGCGTCACCGGATGGGGCGGCGGCCGGTGCGCCGGGTCCAGCGCACCACGATGAAGGCCACAGCGGCCACGAACACCACGATGCCGATGAACAGCAGGTAGGCCAACCCCTTCACCACCACGCCGACGATTCCCAGCACGACGGCGACCAGCACGAGGAACAGGAACAGGGCCATGACGCGGACACCTCCTTCGGGATGAACGGGACGGTCAGCGGCGCGCGAGTTGCCGCTCGCCGCCCGCGCCCGGCTGGTAGATCAGGCCGTAGTGCAGGAAGACCGCCTCCTCCGCCTCCGCGGGCAGGATGTCGTCCATACCGAGCGTGGGCGCCTTCTTCACCAGCGACTTGTCGTAGGCGACCCTGACGTAGCCCGGTCCGAGGATCGCCTCGTCGAGGGGCACGAAGGCCAGTTGGCGACGGGTGGGAAGGCCGATACGGACGGTGGCCATGGCGGGTGCGTCGCTGCTGGTGTCCACGTACACGGCTTCGAGTACGCCGATCTTGCGGCCCTTGGGGTCGATGACGCTGTGGTCGCGCCATTCGCGGATGTCGGCTGGATGGATCATCGTCGGCCCGTCCCACTCTGCTCTGTCGTCGGTTCGGTCAGCACGGCCTGGTCGTCCCTCGCCCGAACAGGGCCGGCTCCAACGCTGTTCGGCAAAGCCTCCGCGGGCGGATCACGGTCGGATTGCGGCGAGCCGGCGCCCGACGTCCCGCCCGTGCGCTCTCGGCGGCGGACGGCGCCCAGCGGCCCGCCCGCCGGCCACGGTCGCTCCCGCTCACCCCGTGACGGGTGCCCCGGAACAGGGCTCCCGAACACCCCGTCCGGGGCGAGAGAACCGCTGGACCGCGTTCCCTGACGCCCCGTCCGGGGCGAAGGCCGGTGCCGGGGCTCGTTCACGCCGAGTCGTCGGCGGTCGCCGGGCGGTCGGCGGACCGGTGCCACCAGTGGCGGCGCCGGGGGTGCACCGCACGGCCCAACCAGAGGCCGAGCAGCAGGTAACCGATGAGAGCGCCGGTGGTGTTGAGCAGAACGTCGTCGATGTCGAAGGTGCGCCCGATGATCAGGGCTCCCTGGACGAGTTCCACGAGGAGCATCACGGTGGCGGTGGCCACCGCCACCCGGACCAGCCCTCGTGCGCGGGGCACCAGCACCGGCAACAGCACACCGAACGGCACGCCCATCACGATATTGCCGCCGAGTTGCCTGACCGTGTCCAGGGACATGGGCTGGGCGAGGTAGGCGCGGATGGAGTCGCCGGGGCGCAGGTTGCTGTGCGTCAACGGCACGGAGGCCGCGGACGGTTCCAGCGTCAGCCGGGCCAGCACCACGGCGAATCCCACCATCGCCGCGAAGGCCACCAGCATGGCCAGGACCCGGCCAAGCAGGGGCATGGGGGGCTTTCCGGGAACTCGTCCGGGCTTTGACGTGGTCTTGTCACGCAGGTTCATCCGCACCATTACAAGCTCCTAGCCACACTGGTCTGTTCGGATGTTCCGGTGTCCGCGGCGTGCACCGGCAAACGCTGCGCGGGGGTCCGTCCTGGGCCGAAGAGGTCGGCGACCGAGGCGGGCACGAGATGCGCCGACGGACCAGGCGAGTGTGTCACGCTCGCGGCCTCCCCCGACGTCGCACGTTGCCGATACGGGCCGTCCCCCGACCTCGCACGTTGCCGATACGGGCCGTCCCCCGGCCTTGTACGTGCGATGCGGGCCGTTCCCCGGCCTCGTACGTGCGATGCGGGCCGTGCGCGCCCCGCCCTGCGGGCCGGCGGCCCCCGTCGGGACGGGGCCGGGCCGCTTCCGCGCCTCCGGGCGCCGGGCGCCGGGCGCCGGGCGGCGGGCGGCGGGCGGCGGGCCGGACCCGGTTCGACGCGGGCCGGGCCCCGGCTCCTCGCGGGCCCGACCCGGTTTGACGGCAGGCCGGGACCCGGCCCGTGTCGCTCCCGATCACCGACCTCACCGGCGCGCGTCCATCACCCGTCCGGGCGCTGCGGAGTACAGCGGAGTACAGCGACCTGGAACGCCCCGCATACCCGATCCCCGCCTCGGCCCGCGGCCCCTGCGGGTGGTGCCGCCCCCGGACGTCCTGGGCGGTGGCCGCCGACGGGGCCGCCCTCACCGGGCGGCCCGGCCCCGGAGCCGTCCGGCGGCAGGGGGTGCGGGAGCCCTGGCCGCCTCCCGATAAGCGGTGAGGGCCCGCCCGGTCCTCCGGTCGGGCCCTCACAGCCGTTTCGACGGCGGCCCGCACCCGCCCCGCCGGGGTCAGACGGCCGCAGGGGCCCCGACGGCCCCGATCAGCGCGGAAGCCCGCCCGAGCGGGTCGAGGACACGTGTGGGCGCGGCGGCCTGCGGAAGGTTACGGCAGGTGAAACCGAGCTGCGTCATGGCCCGGAAGACCTCACCGACGCTGAAGTCGCGGCGGTCCTGCCGGGTGATGACCTGGCCGACCTGCTTGAGGGGGTAGGTCCGGCGGCCGATGATCACGGTCTCGCCGAGGGCCTGTTCGGGCTTGACGCCCTTCATCGAATCCAGGACGCCGCTTCTGGTGAGGTCGAACGGGAAGCGGGCGATGACACAGCGCATGATGCCTCACAGGGAGAAGAGCGAAGGGGGAGGGCCCGGCGGCCCGGACGACACGGGGCCTGACGGCGAGGGCTGGGGGGTGTCCGGCGGATCAGGGCCGGACAGGCCGCGGTGTCCGGTGCGGTGCATCGCAAGGCGCTGGAACGCCCTCACCGCGGAGCGATTCGGGCGTTTCGGCAACGCCGCGAGGCGCCGTGCCAGGCACCGCGGACCCGGTCGAGATGTGCCGGACGCGCCCTAGGCGGCCGCGCCGTAGGCGGACTGCCGCACGGCCCCACGCCGGGCGGCCGCCGAGGCGGGGCTGCGCCGACCGCGTGCGGACGTACCGCGCTGACGCCGTTCGGTGACCGGAGCCGTGATGGTCACGGGGATGCCGGACGGGGTCCGGGCGCCGGTGATCCGGCTGAGCGCGTCCTCGCCCGAGCGGACCTGGGTGATCTCGGGCACGATGCCGGCCGCGGTCATGAGGCGGGTCATGTCGCGGCGTTGGCCGGGGGTGACCAGGGTGACGACGCTGCCGGACTCCCCCGCGCGGGCGGTGCGCCCGCCGCGGTGGAGGTAGTCCTTGTGGTCGGTCGGAGGGTCGACGTTGACGACGAGGTCCAGGTCGTCGACGTGGATGCCGCGCGCCGCCACGTTCGTCGCGACGAGCACGGTGACGTGCCCGGTCTTGAACTGCGCCAGCGTCCGGGTGCGCTGCGGCTGCGACTTCCCGCCGTGCAGGGCGGCGGCCCGGACACCGCTGTCCAGCAGCTCCTGGGTGAGCCGGTCCACCGCGCGCTTGGTGTCCAGGAACATGATCACCCGGCCCTCACGGGCAGCGATGGACGTCGTCGTCCGCTGCTTGTCGGCGCCGTGGACGCGCAGCACGTGGTGCTCCATCGTGGTGACCGCGCCCGCGGAGGGGTCCACGGAGTGGACGACCGGGTCGGTGAGGTAACGGCGTACCAAGAGGTCGACGTTCCGGTCGAGGGTGGCGGAGAACAGCATCCGCTGGCCGTCGGGCCGGACCTGGTCCAGGAGCGCGGTGACCTGGGGCATGAAGCCCATGTCGGCCATCTGGTCGGCCTCGTCCAGGACGGTGGTCGCGACCTGGTCCAGCAGGCAGTCACCGCGGTCGATGAGGTCCTTGAGGCGGCCCGGCGTCGCGACGACGACCTCGGCGCCACCGCGCAGCGCACTGACCTGCCTGCCGATCGACACGCCGCCGACGACGGTGGCCAGGCGCAACCTGACCGAGCGGGCGTAGGGGGCGAGTGCGTCGGTCACCTGCTGCGCCAGTTCCCGTGTCGGTACGAGGACCAGGGCGAGGGGCCGCCGCGGTTCGGCGCGCTGTCCTGCGGTACGGGCCAGCAGGGCCAGGCCGAAGGCGAGGGTCTTGCCGGAACCGGTGCGCCCGCGGCCCAGGGCGTCGCGCCCGGCGAGGGTGTCGGGCAGGGTCGCGCCCTGGATCGGGAACGGGACGCGGACGCCTTGCGCGGCGAGCGCGGCCAGCAGGGGCGCGGGCATGTCGAGGTCGGCGAACGCCTCGACGGGAGGGAGGGCGGCGGTGACCGTCTCCGGCAGCGCGAACTCCCCCTGCACCGCCGCGGGCCGCCGACTCCGGCCGCCCGAACGCCTCGGGGCGGGCGAACCGGAGCGGCTGCCGCGACCCCCATCGGAGCCGGGAGCACGGCCGCCGATGCGACTGCGGGAGGTTCGGTCGTTCGTGCGTGCGGGGTTCATGCAGAACCTTCCTTGATACGGCACGCATCAAGGAATTTCCGCAGCGGAAAAGCAGCGCGGGACATTCCGAGAACGGGCCGAAGAAAATGCGAGAGAAAACAGGCCCGCGGTGAATTCGGAGCGGGACGCGGGACGCGGGCGAAAAATGGGTGTCGCCCTACGGACGTGCCAGTCCAGGACGCCGGGGCGGGGCATGGCCCCGACGGGGCGAGGCCCCCGTGAAGAAGACGCTCCGGGGCGGCGGAAAATGCCCGTAGCTGGGGCCCGCACCCCGAGGGATGCGGGCCCCAGCTACGAAGTACGGGTCAGGCGGGAACGATGTTCTCGGCCGACGGGCCCTTCTGGCCCGGCGCGATGTCGAAGGTGACCTTCTGGCCTTCGAGCAGCTCGCGGAAGCCCTGAGCGGCGATGTTCGAGAAGTGGGCGAACACGTCGGCGCCGTCGCCGTCCTGCTCGATGAAGCCGAAGCCCTTGGCCGCGTTGAACCACTTCACAGTGCCTGACGCCATGTCTGTTCTCCTTGGGGCAGTACGTCGGCAACCGCGACGTGCGGATGCCGGGTCGCCGCAATGACGCCCCATCCGGAAAACGACCGGCAATACAGAACACTTCCGGCGGGCAGAAACACCGGCCGAGCGCTCGAAGTTTTGGGAACCACAACTGCAACTGAAATGAACAGTAGCACGTGACAGCGGCTCAGGTAGGGTGAATAATTCCGCTCCGGCGGTCGCGATAAAAACATTCCCAGCGCCGCGCGTCGAACCCTCAGTTCACGGCCGTAGATATTGACCCGCCCCGAGCGCAGCGTTTCCGGCGGGGCAGTCCCCGTACAGCCCGGAGAACCCGTCATGGAGCACACCCCAACCGCGTCCGGCCGCCGCGCTGCCGCCGAGCGACGCACCGTACGGCGCACGGCCGGTCGGACGGGCAGTGCCCTTCACGGACGGGACTCGGCGCGGGCCGGAAGGCCGGGGTGCGCGTACGGCGCGGACTCACCGGGTGGCCGGGGTGCGGGACTACGCGGGCTCAGGCCGGGTGGTCGGGCCGCTGCTCCGGCGGTGTTCCGCCGCCCTTCCCCCCTCCCTTGCCTCCGCGGTCCGTGCCGTGGGCGCGTCCACCGCCCCCGGCGGGCTGAGCCGCCTTTCGGGACTGGCTGTCCTGCGGCGTACCGGCCCCCTTGTCACTGCGCCGCAGTTCGGGTTGCTGAGGGTTCGACATCAGTACGGCTCCTTCGCATGGATGTCACTGAAGCGCTTGCTCGACGGACGGGTTGCCATGTGGCGTCCGCGTACGGGCATGGATCCCTGGTCGTCGTCGGAGCCGACTCGGCGGCGGCCGACCGCGACCTGGCCGTACGCCCTGGCTCCCACCGGGTGGTCGTGGTCCGGGTTCTGACGTACGGGCCCGCTACTCGTTGTCGAACACGGCTTTCTGGACCTCGTTCGGCCCGTCGAACCGGTCCGCCGAGACGTCACCGAGCTTGGTGACGAGAGCCTGGTCCGCGCCGTTGTCCTGGGCCAGTGACACCAGGTCGTCTCGGGCGGCGGGGTAGTCGGCGCCCTTGAGCGCCTTCTGCAGGTCGATCGGGCTGATGTCCGCCATGGTGGTCTCCTACCAGTCGTGTCTTGATGGTCCTGTCCTGCCTTGCTGGTGCTGTTCTTGATGGGCCGCATGGTGCGGCCGTTCGGACGGCCGAGCTCGGACGGTCCGAAACCCGGCGATGTCTCACTCCGCCTGGCGACCGTCTCCGCCGATGGCGGCGACGACCTCGGTGACGTTCGCGTACGCGCTCCTGTCCGGCAGGCGCCGAGCGGCCTCCAGCGCGGCGTCCGGCGCGTGGTGCGCCTGCAGGACGTCCAGTACCGTCGGCCGGTCTACCGTCCGCCGGTCTACCGTCCGCCGGTCGGCCGGGAAGACGGCGCGCTCCAGGTGGCGCGCCAATTCCAGGCGCAACCCCTCCCTGTCCGCGTCCGCCCGGGCACGGTCGCGCCCCGCGCCGGGCGGGGGCGCCGGCCCGCTCAGGTCGCCACGGATGTCGTCGTCCGCCGGAGGCTCCGGTCGTTGCCCTCCACGACACGCGTGGGGTGACCGGACCGGAGACAACCCTCCAGTTCGTGCTTCATCTCGTCGTTCCTGCGAGGACCGACCGGGTTGCCACCCCGCTCCATGGCACGCGCACCTCCACTCGTCCCGTGAGCACCCCGCGAGACCGTCCGCACCGCAACCGGGCAGCAGGTCGAGCACGGCAGCACACCGACGGCCCGACCGTACGGTCGGCGCCCACCGCGCGACCGCGCCGCCCCCAACCGCGCCGATGGGCAAGAAGGGGTCCGCTGCCAAGGGGGAACGATCACTTCGTCTGTCCGTCCGCTCCCGCACCGACGGCCGAGCCCGGCACCCCGCCATCCGGCGCGTACGCGGACCGGATCGCGCTCTCCCCAGTCTGAACATCGCTCCGCCGCACCGCCACTTGGCGGACTCGGCAGCCATCCCGGTCGCACGCCCCGGTCGGTTCCGTCGGACGAGAGCAGTGGCGCGCAAGGACCAGCGGACTCGCACGAGGTGGCGGCCGGAGGCCTGCTAGCCTGCGATCTTCGCCGGTCACCCGGACGGAGTCCCCCGGCAGGTCTTCATGTCACCCTCTGAGCAGCTCATGACAGCTCTCGATGCCCTGGACCGCGCCTTCGCCTCAGAAGGCCCCTTCCCCGTCACAGGGTGCACGCACTGCTACGGCGAGCAGGACTTCGCCGCACTCTCCGGACCCCTGCACCTCATAGCCGACGACCTGGTCCCCTCGGTCGCCGCGGAAGTGCCGGACCACTGGGGGGACTTCCCTCGTCTCTACCGCCGCCTCGTCCCCCGCATCATGCGTCCACTCGTCACCGGCCGGCTCCACGTCGACGAGGAGCTCATCGCCTCACGCCTGGTGCAGGCAGGCTGGACCACCTGGGACGCGCCCCTGACCGAGGCCCTGCGGAACGTCTGGTCCGCCTGGTGGCAGAGCACGCTGCTCACCCACCCCAGCCCCGTGCCCGTCAGGCGTTGCCTCAGCCTCATCACCGTGGCCACCAACAGCCTGCGCCCTTGGCTGAACACGTGGTCCGCGACCACCGACCCGGCCGCCGACGCACACCTGGCAGACCTCGTCCACGACGTCCTGTTCGAGTACGAGGTCACCGACTTGCGCATGGGCTTCTACGACGAGTACGACGCCGCTGCCGAGCTGCTGGGCTGGCTTCTCTCCGACGTACGCGAGCGCGTCATCGACCCCCGTCTCGACGACCCCTTCCTCCATGAGCACCTTCAGGCATCCGCTCAGCGCCCCGTCTGATCCGCTCCACCGGCTCGTACGAGATCTGCCCCGTCTGCTTCTGGGAGGACGACGGGCTCCAGTTCCGCGGGCCAGCCATGGCAGGCGGGGCGAACAAGGTTTCCTTGATCGAGGCTCAGCGGAACTACCAGGACTTCGGCGCCTGCGACGAGCACCGTCGCCGGTTCGTTCGCCCGTCGGCCGAAGACGAGTCGCTCGACCCCGCCTGGCGCCCCATCGATCTGACCCGGGGCTCCTTCGAGGACTGGGCAGCCGAGGACAGCGCCCCGTGGCCCGACGACCACTCGGTGCTCTGCTGGTGGCTCCCCACCTTCTGGCGCCGGGACCACGCCGCGTCAAGACCTCCCACATCGAGACACTCGTCCAGCAGCTCGACGGCAAGGCCGACGAGTCCTACGACGCCCGCGCGGAGCTGATCTGGATCGGCGCCGACGCCATACCCGGTGTCATCAACGGCCCGCCTTCCCTCGGCGACTTCGGTCAGCTGACCGCCGTCGAGATCTTCGAGGAGGTGGGTGATCCCCGTTGCGGCCCCGCTCTCGTCGGCCTGCTGGACAGCGACAACTCGACCGTCCGCGCATGGGCGGCTTGGCCCTGGCGAGCCTGGAGATCGACGGCGCCGATGAGCCCTTGCGCCGCGCCTACCACTCCTGCCTGGAACGGGCGACCCAACCGGACTGGACCGGGTCTGTCGGCATCCGCTGGGCGCTGACCGAACTCGGCGCACGCACACCTATGCTCCCACCGCTCGCAGCCTGCGCGCCACCGCGGCGGACGACGCCCTGGCTGGCCCTCGACCCACTGCACCGAAATCATCAACGACCTGGCCGACCACGTTCAGGTGATCCTCTACTCCCAGTTCTGGCGAGTGGAAGCCGGCAGCACATACAGCGTCTCCGGCCCCGCCCTGGGCTGGGAACTCGACTGGACCGCGCCCTGGGAGCACGTGGTTGAGGAGTCCCGCACCTGGTCCCTGCTGGAAGCCTCAGAAGCCCCTGCCGACGACGACATTTTCGTCGCCCCCACCTGGGTCGATCGTACCGACCTGTACCCGGAGAGGTGACCAATGCCGTTCCAGCCCCCCGAGGATGTCGGCTAAGGGCTGTCCCGTAAGTGATCTTCTGGTTGCCTCAAGCATGGTTGGCCACCGTGCAGCCCACTTGCCTATCCAGCGAGGGCGAGGTTGTGCA
>NZ_JBVJCD010000059.1:0-34909 GCF_055588985.1 Streptomyces sp. NPDC041970 | reverse complement strand
CCCCCCCCCCCCCCCCCCCCCCCCCCCCCCCCCCCCCCCCCCCCCCCCACCCCCCACCCCCCCCCCCCCCCCCCCCCCCGCCCCCCTCCCCCCCCCCCCCCCCGCCCCCCCCCCCCCACCGGGTGGTCCGGTCGGTCAGAAGGTGAGCTTCCAACTGTCGATGAAGCCGGTGTCCTGGGGGCCGGTGTCCTGGACGCGGAGCTTCCAGACGCCGTTGGCGACCTCGGTGGAGGCGTTGACCGTGTACGTCGTGATGACGTTGTCGGCCGAGTCGCCGCTGCTGGAGTTCTTCAGCCGGTAGGCGCTGCCGTCCGGCGCGAGCAGGTCGACGACCAGGTCCCCGCGCCAGGTGTGCTTGATGTCCACGCCCACCTGGAGGGCGGCCGGGGCGTTGCCGGTGCGGCCGACGACGGTGACCTGCGAGGTCACGGCCGCTCCGGCGTCCGGGATGGCGACGTCGGTCGTGTTGCTGAAGACCCCCTCGCCGGTGGGCGGTTCGCCGGCGCCCGCGGACAGGGTCCAGACGGCGTGCGCGACGGCATCGCTGTTGCGGTCCAGGGCGGTGTCGTTGATGTTGCTCGTGGTGTCGCACGAGGAGTGGTAGCAGCGGTCGAAGGCCTGCCCCGCGGTGCCGCCCCACTTCTGCGCCTGGGCCGCGGACTTGGCGTACCCCGCACCGGTGAAGAGACCGCCGACGGGGACGCCGACGTTCTTGAACGGGGCGTGGTCGGAGCGGCCGTCGCCCTCGGTCTCGATCTCGGTGGGGACCGAGAGGCCGGCGAAGTAGTCCTTGAACGTCTTCTCGATGACCGGGTCGTCGTCGTAGACGAAGTAACCGGCGTTGGGCGAGCCGATCATGTCGAAGTTGAGATAGCCGGAGAGCTTGGAGCGCTCGGTGGCCGGCAGGTTGTTGACGTAGTACTTGGAGCCGACCAGCCCCAGCTCCTCCGCGCCCCACCAGGCGAACCGCAGGTGCTTGTCGGGCCGGTGCTGGGCGCGGGAGACGGCGAGGGCCGTCTCCAGCACGGCGGCGGACCCGGAGCCGTTGTCGTTGATCCCCGCGCCGGAGGTGACCGAGTCGAGGTGGGCCCCGGCCATCAGCACCTTGCCGGGGTCGCCGCCGGGCCAGTCGGCTATGAGGTTGTAGCCGACGGCGCCGCCGGAGGTGAACTGCTGGAGCGTGGTCGTGTAGCCGGCCGCGTCGAGCTTGGCCTTCACGTAGTCGACGGACGCCTTGTAACCGGGGCGGCCGTGCGCGCGGTTGCCGCCGTTGGCGGACGCGATCGACTGGAGCTGCGTGAGGTGGGCCTTGACGTTGGCCACGGGTATGTCCGGGGCCGCGAGAGCGGCCGGGGCGGACTCGGGCGCGCCGGCGGCCTGGGCCGCGGGGGCCGCGGCCCCGAGGGCGGCGGCCAGGGCGACGGCTACGGCCACCGGGGATCTGCGCAGGGTGAGGCGGTTGGCTCTCATTCACGGGCTCCGGATTCCGTTGGGGACTGACGGAACGTGCGGGGGGCACCCGGCCGCGCGGTGCCGGCCGGGTCCTGGAGCGCGGGTCTCCGCCGGGACGCGTCCACCGGGCCCGCGGGGCCCGGCGCGGCCCGGACGAGAGGCCCGGAGGTGCGCGATGCGTGACCGATGCTCAAGGAAATGACAGTGCTCCGTCAAGAGCGGAAACCGGACAGGTCCGTTCTATTAACGAACGGGGTGCCCCCTCCCCCGCTCACCCGCCTCCGGGCGCGCCCCGCGCGGACGAGCGCGACGCGTCCGGAGGGCCGGGTGGACGTCATGCCTCCAGCCTGGCCCCGCACGGCGGGCCCGGCCATCCGGTGCGGTGCGGGGGCGGCGGTGTTACGGGCGCAGGGCCCGCAGCAGCAGGTCCGCGAGGTGGCCGGCGACCTCACGGGGGCCGAGCGGGCCGTCCGGGCGGTACCAGGTCGAGAGGTGGTGGACCGACCCGAAGTGGTAGTCGACGACCAGGTCGGCGGGGGTGGCGGAGGAGAACACGCCGCTGCGCTGGCCCTCCTCGATCAGGGCCCGGAAGCGCTCGTGGTAGCGGCGGCGCTCGGTGCGCACCTGCTTGTTCTTCTCGGGGCTCAGGTGGTGCATGGAGCGGAAGAAGATCGCCGCGTCGTCCAGGTTCTCGATGGTCGTGACGACGACGTCGGCCGCCGCGTCGCGCAGCCGCCGCTCGACGGGGGCGTCGGCGTCCGCGAAGGCGTCCAGGCGCTCCTGCTGGAGCCGCAGCACGCGGGCGTACACCTCCTGGAGCAGGTCCTCCTTGGAGCCGAAGTAGTGGTAGAGCGCCCCCTTGGTGACGCCCGCCGCCTCGACGATCTCCTGGACCGAGGTGCGGTCGTACCCCTGCTCGGCGAAGAGCCGGGTGGCGGTGGCCAGCAGCCTCTGGGGGACGGGAGTGCCGTTCTGGTCCGTCGCCGGGGCCATGAGCCGCCACCTTCCTTTCATGCCGTGCGTGTGCTGTTTCGACGCGGTTCCCACGGGAGGAACACCGCTGCCGCCTAAGGATCTTCCCACTCGCCGCCCCCGGCGGCCCGGCGAGGACCCCTTCCGCGCCGCCCGGCGCGCGGCGTCGGCACCGCGCCGGGCCGCGCGGGAGGGGTGCTCATCCGCCCTGCTCCCACCGGCGCTGGAGGCGGTTCATCCCCTCCAGCCAGCGGTCGGGGTCCCCAGCGCGGGCCCGGTGGTAGTCCGCCACCTCGGGGTGCGGCAGGACCAGGAAGCGGTCGGCGTCCACCGCGTCGAACAGCGCCTCGGCGACGGCCTCCGGCTCGACGGCGCCGGGGGCGAGGACCAGTTCCCCGGCCGAGCCGGCGGCGGCGAGCATGTCGGTGCGCACCCCCTGCGGGCAGATCGCGTGCACCTTGACCCCCCGGTGGCGGTAGGTGAGCGAGAGCCATTCCGCGAAGGCGACCGCCCCGTGCTTGGTGACGCTGTAGGGGGCCGCGCCGATCATCGTCAGCAGTCCGGCCGCGGAGGCCGTGGCGACGAAGCGGCCGCCGCCGCGCTCCAGCCAGTCGGGCAGCAGGGCCCGTGCGGCGCGCACATGGGCCATCACGTTCACGTCCCAGGCAGCGGCCCAGACCTCCTCGTCGGCGAACGCGTCGCCGGGCGAGGCCAGGCCCGCGTTGGCGCAGTAGACGTCCACCGTGCCGCCCAGCGCGTCGCGGGCCGCGTCCACGACGTGCGAGGCGTCCCCGGCGACGGCGAAGCCGCCGATCTCCCGCGCGAGCGGCTCGATCCGCGCCGGGTCGAGGTCGTTGACGACGACCCGCGCGCCCCGCGCGGCGAACCCGCGCGCCAGGGCGGCCCCGATGCCGCCTCCGGCCCCTGTGACCACCACGCCGGCGTCCCGCACCGCGTCCGTCGCCATCCCGCCACCCCTGCCCGTCGGTCCGTCCGTGCCGGCAGACTAACCGGTCGGTATGTGTTCCCGGAAGGGCGCCGAGATCCTTTGCGGGGCCGCGGGGAACCGGTGCGGCCCAGGTCGTTCCGCGCGGCCCCGGCCCGCGCTAGCGTGCGGGGCCAGGACACCGGACGCGAGCGCGGAGGTAGCGGAATGAGCCTGTCCCGACGTGGATTGCTGGCCGCGGGGAGCGCGGCCGGAGCGCTCGCGGCGGCCGGCGCCGCTCCCGCCGCCGCGGCCCCCGCCGGGCGGCCCGGCGGGGGCCGCCGGGTCCGCACCGGCTTCGACCGGCTGGCGGCGGACGGGTACCGGCTGCTGCGGGGCGAGCGGGTCGGCGTCGTCACCAACCCGACCGGGGTCACCGCCGACGTGCGGCACATCGTGGACGTGATGCACGCGGACGCCCGTGTGGACCTGACCGCCGTCTTCGGCCCCGAGCACGGCTTCCGGGGCACCGCGCAGGCGGGCGGCTCGGAAGGGCGCCACGACGACCCGGCGACCGGGCTGCCGGTGTACGACACGTACCTGCTGAGCGGTCAGCGGCTCGCGGACGTCTTCACCGCCTCGGGCGTGGACACGGTCGTCTTCGACGTCCAGGACGCGGGGGCCCGCTTCTACACGTACATCTGGACCCTGTACGACTGCATGGAGGCGGCCGCCCTCGCGGGCAGGCGCCTGGTCGTGCTGGACCGGCCGAACCCGGTCAGCGGGCGGGCGGCGCTGGGGCCGGTGCTGGACCCGGCGTTCGCCACGTTCGTCGGCCGCCGGGAGATCGCCCAGGCGCACGGGATGACGGTGGCGGAGCTGGCGCTGCTCTTCAACGCGGAGTTCCTGCACGAGCGGCCGGCGCGCCTGGACGTGGTGACGATGGCGGGCTGGCGGCGGTCGGACTTCTTCGAGGAGACCGGACTGCCCTGGGTGCCGCCGAGCCCGAACATGCCGACGCCGGACACCGCCCTGGTCTACTCCGGCACCTGCCTCTTCGAGGGCACCAACCTCTCCGAGGGCCGGGGCACCACGCGGCCGTTCGAGCTGCTGGGGGCCGAGGGCGTCGACCGCCGCTGGGCGGCGGCGGCGAACGCCCTGGAGCTGCCCGGAGTCGCCTTCCGCGAGGCGTACTTCACGCCGACGTTCTCCAAGTTCGCGGGCCGGACGGTGGGCGGGGTGCAGCTCCACGTCCAGGACCGCGAGGCCTTCGACCCGGTCCGCACCGGCATCGCCCTGCTGGTCACGGCCAAACGGACCTGGAGCGGCTTCGCCTGGCGGCCGGACCGCTGGATCGACAAGCTCACCGGCAGCGCCCGCGTCCGCACCATGATCGACGCGGGCGCGGACACCGACGCGGTGGTGGGCGCGTGGCAGGAGGACCTGGCGGCCTTCCGGGCGAAGCGGCGGCGCCATCTGCGGTACGGGGGGTAGCGCGGGCGCGCCCGCCGGTCTCAGGCGCCGAGGTCCAGCTCGCCGAGGTGTTCGCCGTCCTCGGTGAGCCCGCGCCGGCGGTATCCGAGCCGCAGGTAGAACTCCTCCGGGCCGTGCGCACCGGAGCGCCAGGTGACCGTCGACACACGGCCGCCGCGCCGGCGGATCTCCTCGTTCACCGCCTCCACCGCGAACCGCCCGTACCCCCGGCCCTGCTCCCCGGCGGCCACGGCCAGCCGCCAGAGCCCCGAGCGCGGCGCGGCCCCCGGCGTCGCGGCGTCGTAGCCGAACGGCACGTCGAAGAAGGCCATCACGAACCCCACGATCCGGTCTCCGTCGCGGATCAGCCGGGGCCAGGCGGTGCCGGGATGCACGTACGCCTCGGCCAGGGACTGCGCGACCGGGGCGACGAAGGCCCGCTGGTGCGGGGCGACCTCGATCCCGCAGGCGGCCAGCACGGTGTCGGGGGCGACTTCTTCCAGGCGCGGGGAGGCTGCTGTCATACGGGCACCCAACACCGCCCGCCCCTGCGGCCGCCACCGGATTTCCGCTGCTCAGAGCGGGTGCGGGGAGCACCCCGGACGGCCCGCGCGCCCGCCGCCGCCCCCGCGCCCGCCCTCCCGCTCCCGGCGGGCGCCGCCCCCTTCTCGCGCGGAGTCTCAACCCGTGGACGGATAACGTCTTTCGATGGAGCCGAAGCGGGCACACGTACGTCCATTCCTTGATGCCCGAGTCCTCGGAGCCGAGGACGAGCGACGGAGGTGGCAGTGCCATGGCCGGTTTCCGAAGTCTGGCGAGACAGGTCCGCGACCCGCTGGCGGACCTCGCCCTGCGGCGGTATTCGCTGCGCAAGTGCCTGGAGATCTTCGCCCCCTACGGCCACCGGGCCACCTGGGACCATCTGTGCGCCCGGCACGGGATCGATCCCGAGGACCGGGCCCCGGATCCGGCGCGCCTGATCAGCGCGCTGGAGGAGCTGGAGGAGGCGCGGGCCGTCTGGCTCGCGTACGAGGCGGGCTTCGCGGAGCGGCGGCGGCGCGAGAAGCACGAGGGACTGCGGCGGCCCGGCGCGTTCGACGACTGGCACCGGCGTACGTGGGGCGGGCACGGGGTGGCCCGCTGCGCCGACCCGGAGGTGCACCCCACCGAACCGCTCGCCGTGGTGCTGCGCCGCCTCATCGCCGCCCTGGGCTCCGGCCCCGGCTCCGCCTGCCCCGTCTGCGCGGACACCGGCATCGCGTGGCGGCAGGAGCGCGGGAGCGAGCCGCCCGCCGGGCCGGTGTGCACGGGATGCGGCATCGCGGTGCCCCGCCCCGCCCTGACGGACCGGACGCTGGCCAGGGCCCGGCTGCTCCGCCGCCGCAGCCCCGCCGCGACGGCGGCCTGAGCCCCGCCCGCGCCCTCCTCCGGCGCGGGCGGGGCCGCGGGCCTACGGGCGCCGCCGGCCGCGCTCGGGCATCAGGCGGGAGCCGGTGATCCGGTCGCCGGAGACGTCGTCGGGGTTGGAGAGCACGCAGGTCTCCAACGACAGGCAGCCGCAGCCGATGCAGTCGGTCAGGTGGTCCCGCAACCGCTGCAACTGCCCGATGCGCTCGTCCAATTCCGCGCGCCAGGCCGCGGAGAGGCGGGCCCAGTCCTCGCGGTTGGGCGTGCGCTCCTCGGGCAGCTCGGCGAGCGCGTCCCGGATCGTGGCCAGCGGGATGCCGACGCGCTGCGCCGCCCGCACGAAGGCGACCCGGCGCAGCGCGTCGCGCGTGTAGCGGCGCTGGTTGCCGCTCGTGCGGCGGCTGCTGATCAGCCCCTTCGCCTCGTAGAAGTGCAGGGCCGAGACGGCCGCGCCGCTGCGCGCCGAGAGCTGGCCGACCGAGAGTTCGTGGAGTGTCTGTGGGATCTGTGGCACTCCCGGACCCTACTGCTCCCGCCCCCGGCCCCCGCCGCCGTCCCCGCGGCGCCGTCCGGCGGCCGCGTCGTTGACAGGGGCGCACCGCGCGACGATGCTGAGCAAGCGCTTGGAAACCGTGCCGGAGGGGTGCGGCGAACCGGAAGGCAGGACCGGGACATGGCAGAGCCGAGGATCTTCACGTCCGCCGAGGAGCTGCGGGCCGCGGTGGGCGAACAGCTCGGGCCCGGCGACTGGTTGGAGGTCGACCAGAAGAGGATCGACCTGTTCGCCGAGGCGACCGGCGACCACCAGTGGATCCATGTGGACCCCGAGCGCGCGGAGTCCGGACCGTTCGGCACGACCATCGCGCACGGCTATCTGACGCTCGCGCTGCTGCCCGTGCTGGTGCCGCGGGTGATGCGGGTCGAGGGCGTGCGGATGGGCGTCAACTACGGGACGAACAAGGTGCGTTTCCCCTCGGTGGTCCCGGCCGGATCCCGGCTGCGGGCCTCGGCGGTGCTCCGGAACGTCGAGGAGGCGGGCGGCGGCGTGCAGGTCACGGCTCTCGTCACCGTCGAGCGCGAGGGCGGCGAGAAGCCCGTCTGCGTCGCCGAGTCGGTCTCCCGCTACTACTTCTGAGCGTCCGTGCGGGCGGTGACCATGCGCCCGACGAGGTCGGCGTAGAGCGCGCCGACCTCCTCGGGGGTGCGGCTGCCCTGGGCGTTGAACCAGCGGGCCACGTCGATGCAGAGGGAGAGCACCGCGAGCGTGGTGCCGGGGACGTCGGGGACGTCGAACTCGCCGTCCCGCACCCCCTCGCCGATGATCCGGCGCACCACCGCGTCGCTCCTGCGGCGCAGCGCGACGATCTCGGCGCGGTGCTCGTCGCTGAGGGCCTCCAGCTCGTACTGCACGACGCGGGCGGTGGCGTGCCGCTCCGCGTGCCAGCGGACGAAGGAGCGGACGGCCCCGGCGAGCCGCTCGGCCGCGGTGTCGTCCCGCTCGGCCTCCGCCTGGAGGAGGTGCAGCGCGCGCTCGTGGCCGATCCTGCTGATCCGGTGGAGCAGCTCTTCCTTGGTCTTGTAGTGGATGTAGAGCGCCGCGGGGCTCATCCCGGCCCGGCCGGCGATGTCGCGGGTGGTGGTCGCGTGGTAGCCGCGCTCGGCGAAGGCCTCCACGGCGGCGACCAGGAGTCTGCGGGCCGCCTCGGGGGCGACCTCGCCCCACGGCTCGTCCTCGCCGCCGGTCTCCTGTGCCGCGCTCATCGCCCCTGGGCCCCTCTCCGTCGGCAGGACGAACACCATACCCCGAACCTGAGCAAGCGCTTAGGTCCGGGGCGGTGGGCCGTGCGGCGGCTCAGAGCTTCTGGAAGGGGTCGTGCTCCGCGAGGATCTTCTCCAGCCGCGCCTGGTCGACCCGGCTGATGATCTGCCCGGCCTCCTGGCGGTCCCTGATCACCTTGGCGAGGGTGAAGCAGGAGGTGACGAGGTAGAGCACGCCGATGGCGAGGAAGCCGCGCACCCAGGCGTCGGCGTCCAGGAAGTAGACGCCGAGGGCCACCGCGCCCATCGCCACCCCGAAGGAGGCGACGGCCTGGCCGTAGAAGGCGCCGGTGTTCTGCTGCTTGACCGATGTCGTGTCACTCATGGCCCCAGCATCCGCCGGTGCGGGGCCGGCCGTATCCGCGCCCGTACTCAGACCGGTGCTCAGACACGTGTGCGGCCGCGCCCTGAAGTCAGAAGGCGGAGACGCCGGTCAGCGCGCGGCCGATGATGAGCTTCTGGATCTGGCTGGTGCCCTCGTAGAGCGTCATGACGCGGGCGTCCCGCAGGAGCTTGCCGACCGGGTACTCGTCGATGTAGCCGTATCCGCCGAAGACCTGGAGGGCGTTGCCGGCGCAGCGGACGGCGGCCTCGGAGGCGTACAGCTTGGCCTTGGAGGCGGCGGTGGCGAACTCCCGGCCCCGGTCGACGAGGTCGGCGACCCGCCAGGTCAGCAGCCGGGCGGCGTCGACGTCCACGGCGATGTCGCTGAGCAGTTCCTGGACGAGCTGGTGGCCGGCGATGGCCTTGCCGAACTGCTCGCGCTCGCCGGCGTAGCGCACGGCCGCGTCCAGGGCGGCCTGGGCGATGCCCACGCAGCCCGCCGCGACCGACATCCTCCCCTTGGCCAGGGCGGACATGGCGACGGTGAAGCCCTTGCCCTCGGGGCCGAGCAGCGCGGCGGCCGGCACCCGGACGTCCTGGAGGACCAGCTCGGCGGTGGCCTGGCCGCGCAGGCCGAGCTTGCCGTGGATGGCGCGCCGGGAGAGGCCGGGGGCGTCGGCGGGGACGAGGAAGGCGGAGACGCCCCGGTGGCCGGGCGCCTCGCCGGTGCGGGCGAAGAGCAGCACCACGTCGGCCCAGGTGCCGTTGGTGATGAACGTCTTCGTGCCGCTGATGACGTAGTCCCCGCCCCGGCGGACGGCCCTGGTGGCGAGGTTCCCGGCGTCCGAGCCGGTGCCGGGCTCGGTGAGGCCGAAGCAGCCGATCGCCTCGCCCGAGGCCAGCCGGGGCAGCCATTGCCGCTTCTGCTCCTCGTCGCCCCAGGCGGCGACGGTCTTGGCGACCAGCCCGAGCGAGACGGACACGATGCCGCGCACGGAGGAGTCGCCGCGCCCCAGCTCCTCGGTGACCAGACAGTAGGAGAGGTGGTCGCCGCCGGAGCCGCCGTACTCCTCGGGGACCGTCAGACCGAGGAAGCCGAGGGCGCCGAGCCTGCCGACGATCGACTTGTCGACACGCTCCGCGCGGTCCCAGGCGGCGGCGTGCGGCGCCACCTCGCGGGCGACGAAGTCCTCGGCCAGCCGCCGGACCGCCTCCTGCTCCTGGCTGAGCCCCAGGTCCATGGTGTGCCACCGCCTTTAATTAGCACTGCTAGTTTCCGGCTCGCACGCCTACTATGAGCCGCATGGCCCGACCGCGCAAGCCCCTCCTCAGCAGAGACCGCATCGTCGAGGCGGCGGCCGCGCTCGTGGACTCCGAGGGGCTCGACGCCGTCTCCACGCGCCGGCTGGCGGCGGTCCTGGGGGTCAGCGGGCCCTCGCTCTACAACCACTTCCGCAACAAGGAGGAGATCCTCGACGCGGTCGCCGACGCGGTCTCCGCCCAGGTCGACCTGTCGATGTTCGAGGCGTCCGATCCGCGCGACTGGCGCGGGGCCCTGCACGACTGGGCGCTCTCCTACCGGGCCGCCCTCGCGGCGCACCCCCACATCGTCCCCGTCCTGGCCCGCGGCCCCGGCCGCCGCCCCGCGGGGCTGCGGGTCGCCGACGCGGTGTTCGGGGCGATGACCGACGCGGGCTGGCCGCCCGCCCAGGCCACCCGGATCGGGGCGCTGATGCGCTACTTCGTCACCGGTTCGGCCCTGGGCTCCTTCGCCGCGGGCTTCGTCGACGACGCGACCGCGTACGACCCCGCCGACTACCCGCACCTCGGCCAGGCCCACCTGCTCGCCGAGCACCGCCGCCGCGTCGACGAGGGGGCCTTCGAGACGGGCCTGCGGGCGCTGCTGGACGGCCTCGCGCTCCAGTACGAGCAGTGCGCCTCGGCGGAGGGCCGGCCTGCGGGGAAACGTCCCTCCGATTGACGGTCCCCGACAATCCGCAGGGAGCCGAAGCGTTCCGCCCCTAGGGTCGTGACCATGACGACGACCCCGACCCCGACCCCGCGGCCGGTCTCCGCGCCCGCCCACCGCTGGCGCACCCCGGCCGCCGCCTGCACCACCGTCGTGCTGTGGGCCTCCGCCTTCGTCTCCATCCGCAGCGCGGGGGAGGTCTACTCCCCCGGCGCGCTGGCCCTGGGGCGGCTGCTGGCGGGCACGCTCGTGCTCGGGGCGATCCTGCTCGTCCGCCGCGAGGGGCTGCCGCGGCGGGGCGCGTGGCCGGGGATCGCCACCTCGGGGGTGCTGTGGTTCGGGCTGTACATGGTGGTCCTGAACTGGGGCGAGCGGGAGGTGGACGCGGGGACGGCGGCGATGCTGGTGAACATCGGGCCGATCCTCATCGCCCTGCTCGGCGCGCGGACCCTGGGCGAGGGGCTGCCCCGTCGGCTGCTGCTGGGGATGGGCGTCTCGTTCGCCGGCGCGGTCGTGGTGGGCCTGGCGATGTCCGGGCACGGCGGCTCCTCCGTGCTGGGCGTGGCCCTGTGCCTGCTGGCCGCGGTGGCGTACGCGGCGGGCGCGGTGAGCCAGAAGCCGGCCCTGGCCCACGGCACCTCGCTCCAGATCAACACCTTCGGCTGCCTGATCGGGACCGCCGCCTGCCTGCCGTTCACCGGGGTGCTGGTCTCCGAGGCGGCCGGCGCACCGCTGTCCGCCACGCTGAACATGGTCTACCTGGGCGTCTTCCCGACCGCCCTGGCCTTCACCACCTGGGGCTACGCGCTGGCCCGCACCACCGCGGGCCGGATGGGCGCGACGACGTACGCGGTCCCGGCGCTGGTCGTGGCCATGGCGTGGCTGCTGCTGGGCGAGGCGCCCACCCCGCTCGGCGTCGTCGGCGGGGGCGCCCGAGGCGGGGCACCGGGTGGAGCGCGGGTAGCGGGCCCGGACGAGCGCCGGGGCACGGCCTAGAAGACCACCAGGGCGCGCCCGCCCCGGCCCGCGGTCATGCGGTCGAAGGCGGCCGGGATGCCCTCCAGGCCGATGCGCTCGGTGACCATCATCGACAGGTCGAAGCGGCCCGCGCGGATGTGGTCGGCGAGGACGGGCAGGTCGCGGGCCGGGTCGCTGCTGCCGTACACGCAGCCGGTCAGCGAGCGGGCCCAGTGGAAGATTTCCAGGGCGTTGAAGGCGACCTCCTGGTCCTTGCCGCCGATCCCGACGACCGTGGCGCGCCCGCCGCGCCGGGTGGAGTCCCAGGCGGCGCGGATCGAGGCGGGGCGGCCGACGCACTCCACGGCGACGTCCGCGCCCCGGCCGCCGGTGAGCCGGCGGATCTCGCGCGGGGCGGCGGCGGAGGCGATGACGTAGTCGGTGGCCCCGGCCCGGCGGGCCAGCTCCTCCTTGGCCGGGGAGACGTCGACGGCGATGATCGGGGCGGCGCCCGCGATCCGGGCGGCCTGCAGGACGGCGAGGCCCACGCCCCCGATCCCGTACACCACGACGCTCTCGCCCGCGCGGACGCGGGCGCTGTGGTGGACCGCCCCGTAACCGGTCAGCACCGCGCAGCCCAGGAGGGCGGCGTCGGCGAGGGGGACGCCGTCGGGGGCGGGGAGCACGCAGTTCGCGGCGACGACGGTCTCCTGGGCGAAGGCCGCCACGTTCAGGCCGGGGTGGAGGTCGACGCCGTCCGCCGTACGGGCGTGGAGGCCGGCGGCCCCCTTCAGGGCGTCGGCGCAGAGCCAGACCTCGCCGATCCCGCAGTGGAAGCACGCCCCGCAGGAGGGGGCCCAGTTGAGGACCACCCCGTCGCCGGGGGCGACGTGGGAGACGCCCTCGCCGACCGCGAGGACCGTGCCGGAGCCCTCGTGGCCCAGGACGGCGGGCACCGGGACGCGCATGGTGCCGTCGCAGAGGGAGAGGTCGGAGTGGCACACCCCGGCGGCGGCGAGCGCCACGCGCACCCGGCCGGGGCCGGGCTCGGGCAGGACGATGTCGGTGATCTCCAACGGAGCCCCGACGGCGGGCAGTACGGCGGCGCGGACCACGGGCGGACTCCTCGGCGGGGTGCGGATCGGGGGAAGGGCCTCAGAACTGGAGGGACTTGGTCTGGAGGTATTCGGCCAGCCCGTGCGGCCCCAGCTCGCGCCCCACCCCGGACTGCTTGTAGCCGCCGAACGGGGCCAGCGGGTTGAACCGCCCGCCGTTGATGTCGACCTGCCCGGTGTCCATGCGGCGGGCGAAGGCCACGGCCTCCTCGTCGTCCGCCGCCCAGACCGCGCCGGCGAGCCCGTACACGGTGTCGTTGGCGATCCGCAGGGCGTCGTCCACGTCCTCGTAGCGGAGGATCGAGAGGACGGGGCCGAAGATCTCCTCGCGGGCGATGTCCATGTCCGGGGTGACGTCGGCGAAGACGGTGGGGCTGACGTAGTAGCCGGTGGGCAGGGGCGCGTCGGGGCCGCCGGCGATCAGCCGGGCGCCCTGCGCCATCCCCCGCTCGATGCAGTCGCGCACCCGCGCCCGCTGCTCCGCGCTGACGAGGGGGCCCACGCGCTCGCCGGGCACGTACTTGGTGACGGCGTTGGCCGCGATGCCCACGGCCTCCTCGTACCGCTCGGCGTCGACCAGCATCCGGGTCCACGCGCTGCACGTCTGGCCGGAGTTGGTCATCACGTTGGCGACGCCGACGTTGACCGCCCTGGCGAGGTCGGCGCCGGGGAGGATGACGTTGGCGGACTTGCCGCCCAGTTCGAGGGCGACCCGCTTGACGGCTCCCCCGGCGACGGCCCCGATGCGCCTGCCGACCTCGGTGGAGCCGGTGAAGGAGACCAGGTCGACGCCGTCGTGGGCGGCGAGCGCCTGGCCCGCGACCGGTCCGAGGCCGGTGACGAGGTTGAAGACCCCCGGCGGCAGACCCGCGGCCCCGGTGGCCTCCGCGAACAACTGGGCGGTGAGCGGGGTCTCCTCGGCGGGCTTGAGGACGACGGTGCACCCGGCGGCGAGCGCGGGGGCCACCTTGGCGACGATCTGGTGGAGGGGGTAGTTCCAGGGGGTGATCGCGCCGACGACGCCGACCGGCTCCAGCAGGACGGTGGAGTTGCCGATCCGCTCCTCGAAGGCGTACGAGGCGGCCAGCTCGGCGTAGGAGGAGGCGACCAGCACCGGGAGGCCCGCGTGGACCTGCTGGGAGAGCGGAAGCGGGGAGCCCAGCTCGGCCGTGATGGTCTCGGCCAGCTCGTCCTTGCGGGCGGCCAGCGCGTCGCTCAGGGCGGACAGCCGGGCGGCGCGTTCGGCGGGCGGGGTGGCGGCCCAGCCGGGGAGCGCGGCGCGGGCGGCCCGTACCGCCGCGTCGACGTCCTCGGCCGTCCCCGCCGGGACGTGGGCGATGATCCGCTCGTCGGCCGGGTTCTCGACCGCGATCGCGTCCCGGCCGACCGCGGGGCGCCACGCGCCGTCGATGTACATCTGGTCATGGGCCTGCATGGCTGTTTCCTCCCGGACGTGCTGTGCGGAGCGCCGAAGCCGTGCGGCGCGGGGCACACGTCGCACCCGCCCAAACTAGCGGCGTTAGTTTTACCGCGCCAGAGAGCCTTTCGAGACGCCCGTCACGCCGGGAGCGCACGCCGGGTCGGAGCCGGGCGCGCCGCCCTCCGGCACCCGTCCGCCGCGCAGCCCCGCGCCCGCCGTGCCGACCAGCACCGCCCCCGGCAGCGAGAACGGGGCCGCCGCGCCCGCCGCCCTCCCCCGGCCGGGCGGGGGCGGGCGGCGCCATCAGATGGTGCCGAAGAGGATTCCGGCGCCGAGCACCACGAGCGAGGTGAGGACCGCCCACTTGACGGTGAAGCGGGTGTGGTCGCCGAACTCGACCTTGGCCATGCCGACGAGGACGTAGACGGCGGGGACGAGCGGCGAGGACATGTGCAGGGCCTGCCCGGCCAGGGAGGCGCGGGCGATCTCCAGCGGGGAGACGCCGTGGGCCGCGCCGGCCTCGGCGAGGACGGGCACGACGCCGAAGTAGAAGCCGTCGTTGGACATGAAGTACGTGAGCGGCAGGCTGAGCACCCCGGTCACGACGGCCATGTGCGGGCCCATGGCGTCGGGGACCGCGCCGACGACCCAGTCGGCCATGTGGTCGACCATGCCGGTGCCGGTGAGGACGCCGGTGAAGACGGCGGCGGCGAAGACCATGCCGGAGACGTTGAGGACGTTGTCGGCGTGGGCGGCGATGCGGGCCCGCTGGTCGGGCATGTGGGGGAAGTTGACGGTGAGGGCGAGGGCGGCGCCGAGCAGGAAGAGCACCGGGATCGGCATCAGTTCCATGATCATCGCCGTGAGCAGGACGAGGGTGAGGCCGGCGTTGAACCAGTAGAGCCTCGGGCGCAGTGTGGCCCGGTCCGGGTCGAGCCCCTGGAACCCTCCCCCGGCCTCCGCCGGCTCCTCGCCGCCCCCGCCCGCCGCGTCCTCGCGCAGCCGGTCCTCGCCCCCGCCCGCCGCGGTCGAGGCGGCCTCCGGCTCGGTCTCGCGCACCGGCTCCAGCGCCTCGTCCAGGGCGAGGACGCCCAGGCGCCCGCGCTCCCGGACGCCGAGGACGTACGCCAGCAGGAAGACGGCGAGCAGGCCGACGGCGAGCGCCGGGATCATCGGCACGAAGATCTCGGAGGCGTCCAGTTCGAGCGCGGTCGCGGCGCGGGCGGTGGGGCCGCCCCAGGGGAGGGTGTTCATGACGCCGTTCGCGGTGGCGGCCACGCCGGTCAGCACGACCAGGCTCATCCGCAGGCGCTTGTACAGGGGGTACATCGCCGAGACGGTGATCATGAAGGTGGTGGAGCCGTCGCCGTCGAGCGAGACGATCGCGGCGAGCACCGCCGTGCCGACGACGATCCGCATCGGGTCGGCCTGGCAGAACCGCAGGATGCCCCGGACGATCGGGTCGAAGAGGCCGACGTCGATCATCACGCCGAAGTAGACGATGGCGAACATCAGCATGGCGGCGGTCGGCGCGAGGTCGCCGACGCCCTCGATGACGTAGTCGCCGAGCCGCGCTCCCTGCCCGACGGCGACGCAGAACAGTGCGGGGATCAGCACCAGCGCCGCGATCGGCGACATCTTCTTCGTCATGATCAGGACCAGGAAGGTCGCGATCATGGCGAAGCCGAGGAGGGTCAGCATGGGGGCTACCTAACGTTCGTCTTCGAACTCCCGCCGGTGTCGGCGGTCCGGACGACGTTAGGGGCCCCCTCGGCGGGTCAACAAGATGTCGACGCCTGAGCAATACGAGCAAAACTCCAGGTCAACGTGGTCGTGATGGAGGGCGGGGCGGCGGGGCCCCGTGTACCCCCGCCTCTCCGCACGGGCCGGGCGGGGCGGCGGGCGACCGGGCGGCCCCGCGCCCCCGCCGGAGGCGGCGCGCCGCGATGCCGTTGACGTGCACCGCCCCTATTCCTACGGTGGAGCATAGGATTCACTGTCCGGCGAATCCGAGGGCTTCTTGACCGGCGGGAGTGCCAGATGAGCGCGATCGAGCAGGCGAGGAAGACGGCCGAGGAACTGGCGTACTCCTCCGGCTTCGGCAACGAGCACAGCTCCGAGGCGGTCCCCGGCGCCCTGCCGCACGGCCGCAACTCCCCCCAGCGCGCCCCGCTCGGGCTGTACGCGGAGCAGCTCAGCGGCTCCGCGTTCACCGAGCCGCGCGCCGCCAACCGCCGGTCCTGGCTCTATCGCATCCGCCCCTCCGCCGCGCATCCGGCCTTCACCCGGACGGGCAACGGCGGCCTGCGCTCGGCCCCCTTCACCGAGTCCGTGCCCGACCCCAACCGGCTCCGCTGGAACCCGCTGCCCGACCCCGCGCCCGGCACGGACTTCCTCGACGGCCTGTGGACGCTCGGCGGCAACGGGGACACGGCCCAGCGCAGCGGCATGGCGGTGCACCTCTACCACGCCAACGCCTCCATGACCGACCGGGTGTTCGGCGACTCCGACGGCGAGCTGCTGATCGTCCCCGAGCGCGGCGGGCTGCTGCTCCGCACCGAACTGGGCCTGCTGCGCGCCGAACCGGGCCACATCGCGCTCATCCCGCGCGGCGTCCGCTTCCGGGTGGAGCTGCTGGAGGAGAGCGCCCGCGGATACGTCTGCGAGAACTACGGCCGCCCGTTCGCGCTCCCCGACCTCGGCCCGATCGGCGCCAACGGCCTGGCGAACGCCCGCGACTTCCTCGCCCCCGTCGCCGCGTACGAGGACCGCGAGGGCCCGGTGGAGGTGGTCAACAAGTTCTGCGGCAACCTCTGGACGGCGACGTACGACCACTCCCCGCTGGACGTCGTCGCCTGGCACGGCAACCACACCCCGTACGTCTACGACCTGCGCCGGTTCAACGTGATCGGCACGATCAGCTACGACCACCCCGACCCGTCGATCTTCACGGTCCTGACCTCGCCGTCCGACACTCCGGGGCTGGCCGGGGTGGACTTCGTCGTCTTCGCCCCGCGCTGGCTGGTCGGCGAGGACACCTTCCGCCCGCCCTACTTCCACCGCAACGTGATGAGCGAGTACATGGGGCTGATCGAGGGGGCGTACGACGCGAAGGCGGACGGCTTCGTCCCCGGCGGCGGCTCCCTGCACACCATGATGTCGGCCCACGGACCGGACCGGGAGACCTTCGACCGGGCGAGCGCGGCGGAGCTGCGGCCCCAGAGGATCGACGACGGGCTGGCCTTCATGTTCGAGACCCGCTGGCCGATCACGGTGACCGCCCAGGCGGCCTCGGCCGACCACCTCCAGCGCGGCTACGACGACGTGTGGCAGGGTCTGAGCCGCCAGTTCCGGCCGTAGCCGGCGCGGGGGGCCCGAGCGAGGACGGGGGACGGACGTGACGCAGAGCCGACGAGGGAGCGCACGGGAGGCAGGCGCGCCCGGCCCGGCGGACGGCGCCGGGGACCGGGTGCGCCACCCGCCCGCCTTCGCCCCCGACTCCCTCGTGCTGAACCGGAAGCTGCCGCTGTGGTACCAGGTCTCGCAGTCGCTGCGGGCCTCCGTACTGGGCCGCCCGCGGGACGCCCCCGCCCGGCTGCCCACCGAGGAGCAGCTCGCCGCGCACTACGGCGTCAGCGTGCTCACGATGCGCCAGGCGCTCAAGGAGCTGGAGGCGGAGGGGTTGATCAGCCGGCACCGGCGGCGCGGCACCTTCATCGAGCCGCGCGCCCGGCGGGTCTCCCCGGTCCGGCTGCTCGGCTCGGTGGACGCGATCGTCGCCCAGCAGTCCGGGGAGGCCACGACCGTCCTCGGCCACGGCCCGACGCCGGTGCCGGGCGACCTCGCGGAGTTCTTCCCGCAGTGCGACGAGGTGACCTGCTACCGGCGGCTGCGCCGGGACGGCGAGAGCGACGAGCCCACCAACTGGGCGGAGAACGCGGTCCGTCCGGACGTGGCCGCCCGGATAGACGTGGCCGACCTCGAACGCTGGCCGATGACCAAGGTCCTGCGCGACGTCGTCGGGGTGCGGATCTCCCGGATCACCGACACGGTGGAGGCCCGGCTCGCCGACCCGGTCACCGCCGAGCTGCTCCGCGTCCCGCTGCTCAGCCCGATCCTGCACTACACGGGCGTGACGTACGACGAGGAGGGGCGCGTCGTGGACGTGGCCCGCATCCGCTACCGGGGCGACCGGTTCTCCTTCTCCGTGACGGTCGAGGCCCACTGACCCGCCCCGGCGGCCCGCTCCCCGCCGCTACGATGCGCGGGAACCGCCAAGGACAGGGGAGGACGGCTCGGTGGCAGCGCGCAGGGCGGCGAGCGCCCGATCCGGCGAGGACGCGCGGTCCTCGCCCCTGGACGAGCTGATGCCGTGGTCGGTGCGGCCGCTGAGGACCGGCCGCCCCTGGGTGGCGGGCCCCGACCCCGCCGCGCTGCGGGCCCGCTGGGAGCGGCTGGCCGCCGCCGGGGCCGCCGAGCAGGAGCGGCTGTTCGCCCCCACCCGCTCCCGTACGCCGCACACCCCGGTCGCCGCGCTGCCCGGCCAGTCCACCGGGACGGGCCGCTTCGCCCGGTCGCCGGGCCGCTGCCCCGACCCCGTACGCGTCCTGCACGGCCCCTACGACGAGCAGTGGCTGCTTCCCGACCACCGGCTGATCGACGCGGCCCGCCCGGAGCTGTGGCGGGTCGCCGACGCGCACCAGCTCTTCGCGGTCGAGCACGGCCACGCCCCCGAGGACTCCGGGCCCGCCCTGTCCGTGACCGCGCTGCTGCCCGACGGGCACGGCCCCGGCGGACGGCCGGGGCGGATCAGGCCGCTCTACCGCAGGCCCGGCGCGGCGGAGCCCAATCTGGCTCCGGGGCTGACCGCCTTCCTGCGCCGGCGGCTCGGCGGCGGGGCGGACGCGGACGCGTTCACCCCGGAGGCGGTGCTCGCCTGGGTGGTGGCCGCCGCCCGCCCCGCCCCGGCCGGGTGCCTCGTACCGCTGCCGGCGGACGCGGAGGTGTGGTCGGCGGGGGTGGCCCTCGGCCGGGAGCTGACGCGCGTCCAGTCGCGCGGGGCGCGGGGCGGCGAGCGCCCCCGGCTGCCGGGCGGGCGCAGGCCCTACGTGCGGGCGGCCCTCCCGGCGCGCCCCGACCGCCTCGCGTACGACGCCGGCGAGCGGGCGCTGGTCATCGGCGAGGGCCGCGTCTCCCCGGTGCCCGCGGGGGCCTGGGAGTTCACGGCGGGCGGGGCGCGGGTGCTGGAGGGGTGGTTCGCGCGCCGGGCCGCCGCGGCGGCGGGGCTGGGGCCGGACGGCGCGGCGGCGGACGGGCTGGCGGCGGTCGGCGCACGCGGCTGGCTCCCGGAGTGGACCTCGGAGCTGCTCGAACTCGTCACCGTGCTCGCGCTGCTGGACGAGGCGGCGGGGCGGCGCGGGGAGCTGCGGGACCGGTTGGAGGGGGCGCGCCTGATCGACCCCGCCGAGCTGCGGGCGGCCGGGGTGCTGCCGGCGCCGGCCGCCGCACGGCGGCCGGCCACGGTGCTCGGCCACCGGGAGGAGGGCCCGGAGGGGCAGTTCGCCCTGGTCTGAGGGGACCGCGGCTCGTGGCGCGGGCCCGGTGGCGGGAGGTGGGGCCACCGGTGGGGCCGCCGCCGATCACGCTGCCGGGGGGCGACGATCCGTGGACGGGCGCTGGGCCGGCGCTGGGCGAGCACACCGGCGCGCGGCTGCGATCTCCGGGGACGGCGGACGAGCGGGCATCGGCCTGCGCCGGGACGGAGCGGCCGCCTGAGCGGCCCGCACGGCGGGCCGGTCAGGCGGTGGCGCACGCCGCCCGGCGCCGCGCGTGGGTCAGTGGCGGCCGCCGAAGAGCGAACGCCGCAGTCGCCGCAGCGGGGCGAAGAGCGAGACGCGCGCGCTCCTGCTCCTGCGGGTGTGCGCGGCGTCCCGCGAGGTCAGCTCGCGCATCAGCAGCGTCGCTTCGGCCGACTCGCGCTGCGGGACGACGGGGCCGCCGAGCACCGCGAGGTGGCGGTCGAGGCGCCGACTGGTGGCGCCGCTCCCGCAGGTGATGGCAGGGACACGCGCCCTGCTCCGCACCGTTATCTGTTCCATGTCTCTCCCCACCCGTACGAGGGCACCCGGTCCGGGCAGGTTAACCCTATCGTCTTGCGGTGACACCCGTGTATCCCGGCCGGGGATCGCGCACACGCGTACGGAGATTGACGACCTGTTACCGAATCGCCCCGGCCGCGCGGCGACTTGGGGCGCTGCGCGGATGCGCCGCCCGCCGCCCCGTCCCGCGGAGGAGGGGCGGCGGGGAACGCTCGCGTCAGGCGGCGGACCTGAAGACGGGCAGGTAGCCGCCCGACTGCCCGGCGGCGGTGGGGTGGTAGGACTCGCCGATGTTGAGCCAGTTCACGCTGTGCAGCCAGGGGCTGCCCGAGCAGATCTCGTGGCCGGTGAAGGTCGTCCTGACGTCGCCGAAGGTGTAGCCGTGGTCGGCGGCGCGCTTGGCGGTGGCGGTGTTCAGGTGGTCGGAGGCCGCGTTGATGGCGGAGCGCTCGTTCTCGCTCAGCCCGGCGATGCAGCCGCCGCCGAGTTGGTAGAAGCGGGGGTAGCCGAGGACGACGACGCGGGCGGAGGGGGCCTTGGCGCGGATCGCCGCGTACACGGAGTCCAGCTTGCCGGGCAGGGTGGTGTCCACGTAGGAGCGGGCGGTCGCGACCCGGCTGAGGCAGGTGGCCTCGGACTGCAGGACGCAGGTCGTCATGACGTCGGAGAAGCCCGCGTCGTTGCCGCCGATGGAGATCGAGACGAGGTCGGTGGAGGCGCTCAGCCGTCCGAGCTGTCCGCTCGTGACATCGCCGGTGCGGGCGCCGGAGCAGGCGGCGAAGGCGAAGGAGGCCGGGGAGTTGGCGGCGGCCCACAGGGCCGGGAAGGCGCGGCTGCTGCGCTTGCAGTCGGTGCCGTCGTAGCTGCCGGAGCCGAGTCCGGAGGAGTAGGAGTCGCCGAGGGCGACGTAGTCGACGGCCTCGACGGACGAGTCCGCGTTCGCGACTCCGGCGCCGGTGAGGGCGAGGACGGCGCCGAGCAGGAGCGAAGAGGAGAACGCGACAAGTCTGGACAGTTTCATGGAGCCTCCTTGAGCAGGGGGGATCTGCCTACCCCGTAGTAGCAGCGCCCCCGCGCCACCGGAAGTGTTCATGCCAAAAATATTCGCCGTATGCCCCCTCCCGCCCCCGAAAGTTCAACGCGCGCCGGTTGAAACGCCCCTGATCCGCCGTTATTTGACACAGCGTCACGTTCAGGGCCGGGCCGGTGGCGCGCGGGGCCCGGCGCGCTCCCTCAGCCCCCGTAGGCGGCCCGTACCGCGTCGCGGGCGAGCGCCAGGGCCTCCTCCCGCGAGAGCCCGAGGCGCTCGGCCGTCTCGGCGTAGCTCCGCGCGGCGGTCGCGGCCCGCTGCTCGGCGGCTCCCCCGGCGGCGGCGACGAAGGTCCCGTTGCGCCCTCGGGTCTCGATCACCCCGTCGGCCTCCAGGGCCCGGTAGGCCTTGGCGACGGTGTTGGCGGCCAGGCCCAGCTCCTCGGCGAAGCCGCGTACGGTCGGGAGGCGGTGGCCGACGGGCAGGGCGCCGGAGCGGGCCAGTTCGGAGATCCGGGCGCGCAGTTGCTCGTAGGGGGCGATGCCGGATTCCGGGTCGAGGACGATCTTCGCAGTCACGCGCCGATTCTGCCCCCACCGGCGGGAAAAGGGGAGGCGGACCGGGCGCGCCGGTGCGTACGGTCGCCGCATGACTGTGATCGTCCGTGCTTTCCGAGCCTCCGACGCCGAGGAGTGGACCCGCGTCCGCCGGGTCTCGGTCCCCCACATCGTGGCCACGCCCGAACAGGTCCTCCACGACCGGGCGCACGCCCATCCCGACCGGCACTACCGGTTGCTGGTCGCCGAGGAGGACGGCCGGATCATCGGCACGGCGCAGGCGGGCATCGCCCACGACAGCCCGGAGCCGGGGCAGGGGTACTTCACCCCGCACACGCTGCCCGGCCGCACCCGCCGGGGGGCGGGGTCAGCGCTGCTGAAGGCGGCGGAGGAGCACCTGGCGCGGGCGGGGGCCACGACCCTGTACGCCTGGGCCCTGGACGCGCCGGAGAACCACGCGTTCGCCCGCGCCCGCGGCTACCGCCCCAGCCGCACCGCGCACTTCCTCCACCTGCCGCTGACGGAGGGCGCGCTGCCGCCGCGCCAGGACGTCCCGGCGGGCGTGGAACTGCGGCCGGGAGCCGACTTCGCGGACGATCCTCGGGCGCTGTTCGAGGCGGACACCGAGGTGACGGCGGACGAGCCCGGTGACATCCCGCACCTGCTGGAGGACTACGACGACTGGCTGGTGAACACCTGGCGCCACCCGGCCTTCGACCAGGGCCTGACGTCGGTCGCGCTGGTGGACGGCGAGGTGGCGGCGTTCAGCGCGGCCGTGACCGACGGGCAGCGCACGTACGCGACCGGGATGACCGGCACCCGGCGCGCGTTCCGGGGGCGGGGGCTCGCGAAGCTGGCGAAGAACGACTCGCTGCACCGTGCGGTGGCGGCCGGGTACACCGACGCCTACACCTCGAACGACGCGGACAACGAACCCATGCTCGCCGTCAACGCCTGGTTCGGCTACACGGTCTGCGCCACGGAGGTGCGGTATGTCCGCACCCTCCCCTGAGTCGTCCGCCGCCCGTCCCGGCGGGGTGGTCGTCGCCCTGGTCAAGGCGGGCCGCACCAAGATCAGGTACCCGGCGGAGCTGGTCCGGGACGACGGCGTCCGCGTCACCGTGCGGGCTCCGTGGGCCGCGCCCGGCGTACGGGACTTCGGCTTCGTCCGGTTCGAGCCGGGCGACGTCCTCACCGAGCACTACTGGCGGGACCGGTGGTTCGCGGTGAAGGAGGTCCGTACGCGGGACGGCGCGCTCAAGGGCTGGTACTGCGACGTCACCCGGCCCGCGGTGCTGGCCGGCGGGGTGCTGGAGGTGGAGGACCTGGACCTGGACCTGTGGGTCGCCGGGGACGGCTCCCGCGTACTGCGGCTGGACGAGGACGAGTTCGCCGCGAGCGGCCTGGCCGGGCGCGACCCGGCGGCGGCCTCGGCGGCGACCGCGGCCCTGGACGAGCTGGAGCGCCTGGCCCGCACCGGAGGGCTCACGGCGCTGCTGGCCTGACCGCCGTACGGGCCGGGGTCCCGGCGCCCGCGCGCTCGGCTCCACCGCGAACGCCGCTCCCGCTGGACCGGTCGAGCCCCCGCGCCGTACGGGGCCCCGGTGGGCGTCCCGTACGGCGCGGGGGCGGCGGACCGGTCAGCCGACCGCCGAGGCGCAGGTGGTCGGGGTGGCACGGGCCGGGTCGAGGGCGTTCGCCACCTCGTGGAAGACCACGCGGTCGGCGAGGGCGATCGCGAGGTGCTCGGACAGGTCGACCGGGCACAGGTCCTGGAGCAGGACGTTGCGGACGTTCGGTCCGCTGAGGTACTGCGTGCGGTACGGGGTCACGACCTGGTCGTACTGGGTGGCGATGACGGTGTAGCGGACGCCGGGGACGGTGTCGCCGCCCGCGGTGAGCCGGGTGATGAAGGGCGAGCCGACGACCTGGTCCGCGAGAGCGGGGGTCTGGTCGGTGATGAACTTCTCGACGCCCGGAAAGTACGGCAGGAGCTTGGTGAGGCCGAGCAGCGTGGTGCCGTGGTTGCTCGGGGCGATCCCCACGAGGGCGTTGACCTTGTCGGCGCCGCCGAGGAACTTCAGGTAGTGGTTGGGCATCATGCCGCCCTGCGAGTGGCCGACGAGGTCGGCCTTCTGGGCTCCGGTGGCGTCGAGCACCTCGTCGACGAAGACGTCGAGCTGCTCTGCGGACTTCTCGATGGGGCCGAGCCCGTGGAAGACCGGGACGCCGGGGAGCTGGCCGTAGTCGAGGGAGAAGACGCAGTAGCCGCGGGCGACCAGGTAGGGGGCGAGCCCCAGCCAGTTGTCGATCGCGTTCCCGAAGGTGCCGTGGACCAGCACGACCGGGCGGGGGTGGGCGGCGGAGGGCTTGCAGGAGTAGTCGTTCCAGCCGCGCGACGTGGCGGTGGCTTCGGCGGGGGCCGCGGTCGCGGTCGCGGCGGGGGCGACGAGGACGGTGACGGCGAGGAGCAGGGCGGCGAGGGCGCCGCGCAGGCGGGGAACGCGCGGCGGGTGGTTCCAGGGCAGCATCGTGGGATCTCCTTGCGGCTCAAGGGAGGGTAGACGGCGGTGCGCCCTGTGGCCCGGACCACAAGTTTTGCGTGCTCATGTCAAGCTACGCACGAGTAGGGCCGGGAGGGAAGTTACGCGTCGGTAAAAAAATATCGGACGGCGGGGGCGGAGTCGGCTGTCGGAGCGGGGACGGCTCGCGACGACCGGCCGCCGGATCCGGGAGCGCAGCGCGACGCGAGCCGCCACGACGGGAGTGACGCCGCAGGTCCGATCGCCGGGCCCTGGGAGCGCGCCGCGACCCCGGCCTCCCGGACGGGAGTCGCACAAGGCCCCCCACGCACCCCCCGCACACCCGACCACCCAGCCCGAGAAGCGCACCGCCGGGACGGAAGTCACGCCAGGTCCGGCCGCCACTTCCACAAGCCCCCCGGCACACCCGACCACCCAGCCCCAGAAGCCCACCGCAATCCGACCCGCCGACTCCGGAGTCGCGCAGGCCCCGGCCGCCACCTCCGCAGGAGGCGCACCGCGGCCCCGGCCGCCGCCCCGCCCGGGCTCACGCCGCCAGTCCGGCCGGTTTGACCGCTCCCGGTCCGTATCGCTCCCGCAGCCGGTCCGCCACCTCCTCGATCCGGCGCGCCCGTTCGTCCGCCGGGTCGAAGGTGAGCTGCCGGGACGCGCGTCCGGCGTCGCTCAGGCCCTCGGCGCGCAGCGCGATCCCGCGCACGCGGGCGCGCTGGAGCCCGAAGGACTCGTGCACCCGGTAGGCGAGCGCGGTGAGCGCGGCCGAGTGCGCGGTCGGCTCCCGCAGCGTCCGGCTCCGGGTGAGGGTCGCGTAGCCGGTCCGGTCCGCGTACCGCACCGAGACCGCGAGCGACCGGCACACCTGGTCCTCGCCCCGCAGCCGCGCCCCCAACTCCTCGGCGAGCGAGAGCAGCGCGCGGCGGTGCCGCTCGGGGGCCAGTTCGTCGCGCGGGAAGGAGCGTTCGGCGGCGATCGAGCGGGCGGCCGCGTTCGGCTCGACGCGGGTGCGGTCGATGCCGTTGGCCCGCTCCCAGAGGTCGCGCCCGGTGCGTACGCCGGTGATCCGCTGGAGGGTGGCGAGGGGGGCCGCGGCGATCCGGCCGACGGAGTCGAGCCCGTAACCGCACAGGGTGCGGGCGGTCGCCGCCCCCACGCCGTCCAGGGCCGCGGCCGGGAGCGGCGCGAGGAACGCGGCCTCCTCACCCGGCCCCACCACACAGGTGGTTCCGGGCGCGGCCCGCCTCGCGGCCATCCGGGCCAGCAAGGGGTTGCCGGCCGCCCCGATCGCGCAGTCGACGCCGTGCAGCGCGAGCGCGCGGACCCGGATCAGCGAGGCCAGGCCCCGCGCGTCGCGCCCGAAATAGCGCAGCGCGCCGCTCACGTCGGCGAGCGCCCCGTCGGGCGGGGCGGCCTCGACGACCGGGGTGAACGCGCCGAGCAGGGCGAGCAGTCCGGTGTATCCGGCGCCGTCCGGGGGCCCGCCGCCGGTCCCGCGGAACCGCAGGCACAGGATGCCCGGACCCTCCTGCCCGACGCTCATCCCGCGCTCCCCGGCGACTGGTGCCACAACTTCCGTCCGGTGGGCGCCCCTTCGCCGGGCGGGCGGAGGTCGGCCCAGGGGTTCATCTCGTAACCGGTCTCCATCCGTATGCGGCGCCCCGCTCCGGGGGCCTCCTCCCCGTCCCCCTCCCCCGACCCCTTCGCCGCCCCTTCGGCCAGCCGGGCCGCGACCGCGTCGAGTCCGCCGGTGCGCCGCAGTTCGGCCAGGTCCGCGAGGTTCCAGGCGGCTTGGCCGACCACGCTCATGCTGCGCGCGCCGCGCCGCTGCACGACGCCGCGCACCAGCAGCAGCCAGGAGTGGAAGACCGTGTGGGCGCAGGCGGCGTGGCTGTCCTCGAAGAACGCCAGGTCCACCAGGCCGCTGCCGTCGTCCAGGGTGGTGAAGACGACCCGGCGGCCGGAGCGGATCGGCGGTGTCTGGGTGGCCGCCTTGGCCCCGGCGACCAGCACGACCTCCCCGTGCCGGGCCTCCCGCAGCCGCTGGGCGGAGACCACCCCCAGCTCGTCGAGGAAGACCTGATGGTCCGTCATCAGGTGGCGCGAGACGTCCATGCTCAGCACGCCCAGTTCGGCGCTCAGCCGCTCCGCGTCGTCGAGGTCAGGCAGCCCGACGGAAGCCGTGCGGCGGCCCTCACCCAGCGGGAGCTGGTCGCCGCCGCCGGGGCGGGAGCCGCGGTGGGCGCGGTGGAGTTCGGACAGGTGCAGCAGCAGGTCGCGGCGGTTGGCGCCGAAGGCGTCCAACGCGCCGACCCGGACGAGGCGTTCGGCGGCCGGGCGGCCGGGGCGGGCGCGCTGCCAGAAGTCGAGCAGGGAGGCGTAGGGCCGGCCGGCCTCGATCCGGGCGACCTCGTCCTCACTGATGCCGTGGACGTCCGAGAGCGCCAGCCGCAGCCCCCACTTCTCCCCGCCCCCCTCGTCATCAGACACCAGTTCGATTTGATGGGCGGCCGCCGACCGGTTCACATCCAGCGGCAGCACCGGCACCCCGTGCCGCCGGGCGTCCGCGAGCAGCAGCCGCTTGGGGTACATGCCCGGATCGTGGGTGAGCAGCCCGGCGTAGAAGGCGGCCGGGTGGTGCGCCTTGAGCCAGGCCGACTGGTACGTCGGCACGGCGAAGGCGACCGCGTGCGCCTTGCAGAAGCCGTAGCTGCCGAACGCCTCGACGATCTCCCAGGTCCGGGCGACCACCTCGATGCCGTACCCCCGGCCCACCGCGCGCCGCGCGAACCACACCTTGATCCGGTCCCGCGACTCGGGGTGGGAGAGGCCGCGCCGCACCCGGTCGGCCTCGCCCCGGCCGCAGCCGGTCATGATGGCGACGATCTCGATGACCTGCTCGTGGAAGACGACCACCCCGTAGGTCTCGCGCAGCGGTCCCTCCAGGTCGGGGTGCGGGTAGCGGACCGGCGCGCGGCCGTGGCGCGCCTCGATGAACGGCCGGACCATGTCGGCGGCGACCGGCCCCGGCCGGAACAGCGAGATGTCCACGACCAGGTCGTGGAAGCCGGCCGGCTGGAGCCTGCCGACCAGATCGCGCTGGCCGGGCGACTCGATCTGGAAGCAGCCCAGCGTCTCGGCGGTCCTGATCAGCCGGTAGGTCTCCGGGTCGTCCGGCGCCACGGCGTCCAGGTCCACGCGCACCCCCGAGGCGCGCTCCACCTCGGCGACGGCGTGCGCCATCGCCGACTGCATCCGTACGCCCAGCACGTCGAGTTTGAGCAGCCCGAGGTCCTCCACGTCCTCCTTGTCGAACTGCGCCATCGGGAAGCCCTCGCCGCTGGTGGGCATCACCGGCGTGCGGTCCAGCAGCCCGGCGTCCGAGAGCAGCACCCCGCACGGGTGCATGGCGATCCCGCGCGGCAGGGCGTCGAGCCCTTCCACCAGCTCCCAGAGCCGGCCGTACCTCTCCTGGTTCCGCGCGAGCTCCTTCAGCTCGGGCAGCTCCTCCATCGCGGCGCGGGCGTCGCGGGCCCGAATGTGCGGGAAGGCCTTGGCGAGCCGGTCGATCTCGGCCGGGTCCATGGAGAGCGCGGCCCCGACGTCCCGGATCGCGTGGCGCACCCGGTAGGTCTCGGGCATGGCGACGGTGGCGACGCGTTCGGGCCCGAAGCGTTCGATGATCCGGCGGTAGACGTCGAGGCGGCGGGCCGATTCGACGTCGACGTCGATGTCGGGCAGCACGAAGCGGCGCTCGGACAGGAAGCGCTCCATCAGGAGTCCGTGTTCGACCGGGTCGGCGTGGGCGATGCCGATGAGGTGGTTGACCAGGGAGCCGGCCCCGGACCCGCGCGCGGCGACCCGTATCCCCATCTCCCGTATGTCGTCCACGACCTGAGCGACCGTCAGGAAGTAGGAGGCGAAGCCGTGGTGGGCGATGACGTCCAGCTCCCGGTGCATCCGCTCCCAGTAGGCGGGGTCGCGGTCATGGCCGCGCAGCACCATCCCGGCGGCGGCACGGGAGGCCAGGACCCGCTGGGCGGTACGCCGGCCGGCGCCGACCAGGTGGGGCTCGGGGAAGTGGACGCCGCCCAGGCCCAGGTCGGCGGCGGGGTCCACGCGGCAGGCGTCGGCGGTGCGCCGGGTCTCCGCCAGCAGCCGGGCCGCGGCGTCCCGCCCCAGACCGGCGGCGGAGGCGATCCGCTCGGCGGTCTCCCGCATCGCCCCCTCGCCCTTGAGCCAGCGCTCGCCGCTGTCCAGCGGCGAGCGGCGCGGGTCGACGGGGACGAGCCGGCGGGCGGAGTCGAGCACGTCGGCGATGGGCCCCTGGCCGGGGTCGGCGTACCGGACGGCGTTGGTCAGCACGGCCCGTACGCCCTGCTCGGCGGCGAAGCCGAGGGTGCGGGCGGCCAGCCGCAGCGATCCGGGGCCGGCGCCCGGACGGCCGTGGTGGACGGCCTCCAGGCGCAGGTCCTCGCCGTACGCCTCCCGCCAGGGCACGAGCAGCGCGGCGGCCCGGTCGGGGCGGCCCGCGGCGAGCGCCCGGCCCACCTCGGAGTCGGGCCCGAGCAGCACGGTCAGCCCTTCGGCGGGCAGCGCGGCCCGGCCCACCAGCGGCGGGCCGGCGACCGCGAGCCGCCCGGCCGCGCCGTCCGGGCCGGGTGCGGCGAGCGGGGCGGACGGGGTTCCGGCCGTGTCGGCGCGCCTGGCGTGGGCGGCGGTGACGAGCCGGCACAGCTCGGCCCAGCCGCGCGCGCCGTCGCGGGCGAGGAAGGTGGCGCGGGGCGCGGACTCGTCGACGAAGGCGCCGCCGCGCACCGGCGTGCGCGGGCGGGACGCGCGGGTCGCGCGCGCGGGCTCGTACGGCTCCACCGCGAGGTCCGCCCCGAAGACCGGCCGGACCCCGGTCCCCTCCTCCCGGCAGGCCTTGGCGAAGCGGACGGCCCCCGCGAGGGTGTCGCGGTCGGTCAGCGCGAGGGCGTCCATCCCCCGCTCCGCGGCGCGCCCGGCCAGCCGCTCGGGGTGCGAGGCCCCGTACCGCAGGGAGAACCCCGAAACGGTGCGCAGATGCGTGAACCCGGACATCGCACCTCCTCGAACCGTTTCGTCCTTCACCACCCCCGTTCTCCACCATAGACCAGTTTCGAACGTGCGTACGATATCCAGTGTGCACCCAGGACGGCGGACCGAGCCCCCGGCGAGGCGCCGGCGCTCGCCCCTTCAGCCATTCAGCCCCGCCCCGCCTGCGCGGGGACCGGCCCGCCCGGACGGTGGGGACATGACCTTCCTCGACGAGGTGAAGAACGCCGTCACCCCACGGGCCGCGCTGCTCGTCACCGGTGTGCTCGCGCTGCAACTGCTGTTCATCGGGTCCTACGTCGGCGCCCTGCACAAGCCCGACCTCACGGACGCGGCGTTCGGGGTGGTGGCCCCGCAGCAGACGGCGCGCCAGCTCACCGAGCGGCTGGAGGGGCTTCCCGGCGGGCCGCTGGACCCCCGTACGGTGAGCAGCTCCGACGAGGCCCGCGAACAGATCATGAACCGCGACATCGACGGCGCCCTGATCGTCTCGCCCGAGGGCCGGACCGACACCCTGCTGGTGGCCTCCGGCGGCGGGACCGCCCTGGCCTCCTCCCTGGAGCGGATGCTCACCCAGGTCGGCGCCTCCGAGCAGCGGAACGTGCGGACCGTGGACGTCGCCCCGGCCTCCGGGGAGGACTTCAACGGCCTCTCGTCCTTCTACCTGGTCGTCGGCTGGTGCGTGGGCGGCTACCTCTGCGCCTCGATCCTGGCGATCAGCGCCGGCGCGCGGCCCATCAACCGGCAGCGCGCGGTCATCCGCACCGGCGTCATGGCCCTGTACTCGGTCCTGGGCGGCATCGGCGGCGCGGTCATCATCGGCCCGATCCTCGACGCGCTGCCCGGAAGCTTCTGGGGCCTGTCCGGCCTGGGAGCCCTGATCGTCTTCGCGGTCGGCATGATCACGCTCGCCCTGGAGGCCCTGACCGGCATCGTGGGCATCGGGCTGGCCGTCCTGATCATCGTCGTCGCGGGCAACCCGAGCGCGGGCGGCGCGTTCCCGATGCCGATGCTCCCCGACTTCTGGCGGGTGATCGGGCCCGCCCTCCCACCGGGCGCGGGCACCTGGACGGCCCGCTCCATCGCGTACTTCCGGGGCAACGCGATCACCGGCCCGCTGCTGGTGCTCTCCGCCTGGGCCGTCGTCGGCACGGTCATGACCCTGCTCCTGTCGATGCGGCGCAGGCCGGGGGCCGACCCGGCGGACCGGGCGGCGCCGGGGGCCGGCGGGTCGACCGCCGTCTGAGGCGGCGGCCCCTCGGGGCATCCCGGCGTGCACGAGCCCCCGTCCGGCGTCCCGGACGGGGGCTCAGCGGCGCGGGCGGCTCCTGACCCGGCCGGCGGCGCCGGTCAGTACACGCTGACGCCGTACGCGCTCAGCGCCTCGGTGACCGGCTGGAAGAAGGTCGTACCGCCCGAGGAGCAGTTGCCGCTGCCGCCGGAGGTGAGGCCGATCGCCCGCGTGCCGGAGTACAGCGGGCCGCCGGAGTCGCCGGGCTCGGCGCACACGTTGGTGCGGATCATCCCGTAGACCACGTCGCCGCCGCCGTAGTTGACGGTGGCGTTGAGTCCGGTGACCGAGCCGCTGTGGGTGCCGGTGGTGGAGCCGCGGCGGGTGACGGACATGCCGACGGTGGCGTTGGCGGCGCTGGTGATCTCCTGGCCGCCGACCGTGCCGTCCTTGGGGATGGTGGTGTTGGTGTAGCGCACGATGCCGTAGTCGTTGTTCGGGAAGCTGGATCCGGCGGTCGTGCCGAGCACGGTGGTGTGGGCCGCGTTCGCCCACCAGGTGGTCGCGCCGTCGGTGCAGTGGCCGGCGGTCAGGAAGGAGTACGTGGTGCCGTTGCGGACGTTGAAGCCGAGGGAGCAGCGTCCGGTGCCGGAGTGGATCGCGTCGCCGCCGGAGATCAGCTTGGTGAGCTTCCCCGGCGTGCGCTCGACGCGCAGGGCGCCGGCGTTCTCCCCGGCCGACTTCCTGATGCGGTCGATCTCCGCCTGCGAGACCGTGCTGTCCGCGGTGACGACGAGGCGCCGGGAGCGCGGGTCGACGTTCCAGGCGGTGCCCGCGACGTCGGCGTCGAGCACGGCGTCGCTCGCCGCGGTCAACTGGGCGGCGCTGTACGTGCCGGTGGTCTCGGCGCCGGCGGTGGGGACGGCGAGCGCCGTGACGGCGGCGAGCCCCGCGAGGACGGCCGTGGTGCGGGCGCCTCTGGCGGCGGCGGAGCGGGAGGTGGTGCGCTTGATCCTCACGTCGGGTTCCTCCGAGGGGAATCGGGGGCCCTCCTGTGGGGTGGCGGGCCCGTGAGGCGCAGTCGGGGGCCTGTCCGGATTCCGGATTTGCCGTGCCCCTGACAATCGCTGCCCCGGAGTATCGAGGGGCCCGGACCGGCCGCGCAAGCGCGCTTTCCGGCCACCGGGCGCGTGCACGCACCGGCCCCCGGCGGCCACGGGGACCGCCGGGGGCCGGGGGCGCCGCGCCTCAGGCGCCGAGCGGGTTCCGCTCCCCCGCCGGGACCGGGATCGGCAGGGTGTTGCCCGGAGGCGGGAAGGGGCAGAGGAAGTGGTCGGCGAAGGCGCACGGCGGCAGCAGCGCGCGGTTGAGGTCGACGCTCACGCGGCCGTCCGCCGCCGGGGCCGCGGGCCGCAGGAAGCGGAAGCGGTAGCTGCCCTTCCCGCTGGTGGCGTCGGCGAAGACGGCCCACAGCGAACCGTCCGGCTCCACCGCGACCTGGAGCGTGTGCTCCTGCCCGTCCACCCTGAAGGCGATCTCCCCGCCCAGCCCGAGCCCCCGCTCGACCCCGTCGACGTTGGGCACCCGCACGGTCCGGTCGCCGCCGTACGGGCGGAAGGTCCCGACCGTCGCCCAGCGGGGGTCGTACGGGGTGGCCTCGATGGTCGAGAAGGCGTGCCGGGCCGGCGCGGCGGGGTCGAAGTCCCGTACCGCCCACAGCCCTTCGCGGCGGAGCAGCACGAGCCGCCGGTCCCCCAGCGCCACGCGGGAGTCGTCGGCGGGCCCGCGGTCCGCGCCGAGCCGGACCTCGCCGGTCAGCGGCTCGCCGTCGACGACGAGGCCGTCCGGCGAGGCGGCCGTGAGCACCACCTCGTCGCCGTCCTCGCGCCAGTGTCCGGGGACGGCCGGAATTCGACCTTCCGGGTAGTCCGAGAGCCAGTGGGTCCCGGTCAGGGAGAGGGGCCCGTACGGGGCGGCGACCGCGGCCACACGCCCCTCGTGCCACCGCTGCCACTCCTGTGCGGCGTCCTGCTCGCTCTGCTGTGCGTCGGTGCTCATGCGGTCAACCTTTCCACACCGGCTCGGCGAGACCCAGGTGGGACCGCAGCGTGGAACCGGTGTACTCGGAGCGGAACGCCCCGCTCTCCCTGAGGAGGGGAACGACCCGGTCGACGAAGTCGTCCAGGCCGCCGGGGGTCAGATGGGGTACGAGGATGAAGCCGTCGGCGGCCCGTGCGTCGACGAAGGCGGTCAGCTCCGCCGCGACGGTCCGCGGGGAGCCGATGAACGACTGGCGGGCGGTCGTCTCGATGGCCGTCTGCCGCAGGGAGAGCCCCTTGGCCTCGGAGAGCGCGCGCCAGCGGGCGGCGACCGCCAGGGGGTCGCCGTGCCGGACCCGCCCCTGGACCACGGCGGAGTCGGGGTCCGGGTCGAACGCGGGGAGCGGCCCGTCGGGATCGTACGCGGACAGGTCGCGGCCCCAGATCAGCTCGGCGGCGAGCAGCGCGTTCTGCGGGGAGACCTGCCGGCGGCGGATCTCGGCGGCGCGCTCCTGGGCCTGTGCGTCGGTGTCGCCGACCACCACGGTGACGCCGGGCATGATCACGAGGTCCTCGGGGGCCCTGCCGTGGGCGGCGAGCCGCCCCTTGACGTCGGCGTAGAAGGCGCGGCCCGCCTCCAGGGTGCCGTGCCGCGTGAAGATGACGTCGGCGGTGGCGGCCGCGAACTCCCGGCCCTCCTCGGAGTCCCCGGCCTGGATGACGACGGGGTGGCCCTGGGGGGAGCGCGGGACGGTGAACTCGCCGGAGATCGTGAACTGCGGGCCCGTGTGCGCGAAGGGGCGGGAGCGGCCGTCGGGCGTCCAGGAGTCCCACAGCTCGCGGGCGGTGGCGACGAACTCGGCGGCGCGGGTGTAGCGCTCGCTCCGGTCCAGGTAGCCGCCCCGGCGGAAGTTCTCCCCGGTGAAGGCGTCGGACGAGGTCACCACGTTCCAGGCGGCGCGGCCCTCGCTGAGGTGGTCCAGGGTGGCGAGCCGACGGGCCAGCTCGTAGGGCTCGTTGAAGGTGGTGTTGAGGGTGGCGGCGAGGCCGAGCCGTTCGGTGACGGCGGCCAGCGCGTTCAGCACGGTCAGCGAGTCGGGCCTGCCGACCACGTCGAGGTCGTGGATGCGGCCCTTGTGCTCGCGCAGCCGCAGCCCCTCGGCGAGGAAGAAGAAGTCGAACGTGCCGCGCTCCGCCGTCCGGGCCAGGTGTTCGTAGGAGGAGAAGTCGATCTGGCTCCCGGAGCGGGGGTCGTCCCACACGGTGGTGCTGTTCACGCCGGGGAAGTGGGCGGCGAGGTGCATCGGGCGGGGCACGGTCAGTCCTCCTTCGCCGCGGTGGCGTACCGGCTGGCGGGGCGGGCGAGCCCCAGGTGCTCGCGCAGGGTGCCGCCGGGGTGGAAGGTGCGGAAGAGGCCGCGGTGCTGGAGGAGGGCCACGGTGCCGTTGACGATCCTCTCCAGGTCGCGTTCGGGGGTGATGGGCGTCAGGTGGAAGCCGTCGGCCGCGCCGGCCTGGTGCCACTGGGCGACGAGGTTCGCGAGGTCGACCGGGCCGCCCCGGAAGTAGGTGCCCTGTCCGGCGAGCCGGGGTCCGCTGCGCAGTCCGGGCTCCGGCGGGGCCTCGGCGTCGCCGAGGTCGACGGTGAGCGAGACCAGGACCCGCAGCGCCTCGGGATCGCGCCCGTGGGCGGCGGCCGCGCGGCGGACCTCGTCGCGGACGGCGGCCGCCCGCTCGGGGGTGGTGGCGCGGACGTGGACGACGTCGGCGTGGCGGGCGGCGGCCTCGCGGGCCGGGGCGGCGGTGGCGTCGATGACGGTCACGGGCCGGCCCTGGGGCGGGCGCGGCACGATGGCGGGGCCCCGTACCGAGAAGGAGCCGCCCCGGAAGTCGACGTAGTGCAGCTTGTCCCGGTCGATGAAGCGCCCGGTGGCGGCGGACCGGATCTCGGCGCCGTCCTCCCAACTGTCCCAGAGGCGGGCGGAGACGTCGGCGACGTCGGCGGCCTCCCGCCACAGCTCGGCGTGGGGCGCGGCCGGCCGGCGGCCGAAGAGGCGGGCCTCCGCCTCGGTGGTGGAGACGTCCACGTGCCAGCCCGCGCGGCCCCGGCTCACCCAGTCGAGGGTGGCGACGGCGGAGGAGACGTGGAAGGGCTCGGTGTGGGTGGTGGTGACGGTCGGGACCAGGCCGACGCGGTCGGTGGCGGGTGCGATGCGGGCGAGGACGGAGAGGGCGTCGAGGCCCGGACGGGCGAACGAGTCGCCCAGGGTGACGTAGTCGAGCGCGCCGGCCTCGGCGAGCCGGGCGAGCCGGAGGTGGTGCCCGGCGTCGTAGCGGGGCGGGCCGCCGATCTCGGCGGCCAGGTGGAGGGGGGTTCGGGCGGACATGCGGGACCTCTCGGGTCGGCGGTCGGTCGGAGCGGGGGGGGGGGGGGGGGGGGGGGGGGGGGGGGGGGGGGGGGGGGGGGGGGGGGGGGGGGGGGGGGGGGGGGGGGGGGGGGGGGGGGGGGG